>NZ_CP049780.1:6351797-6540533 GCF_011193355.1 Streptomyces sp. JB150 | reverse complement strand
ACCGCCGAGTCCTATGAAGCAGCCGTCACCCTCGCCTCACTCCTGATGTGGGCGTGACATTTGACGACAGAACCTAGTCGCCCGAACGACGTACAGGGTGAGCGTAGCCCTACCGGCCGGTTCGTGGTGGAGGGTCGTCCGACCTCTTGCCGTCCCGGGTCACAGCATGTATTGAGGGCGACGCGGCGGACGGTGTCGGCCGGTCCGGTGAAAGTGATTGACAGTCAGATATGTTGCCACCAACGCTGGTTGGCATGGCTGAGGCACCGACGCGGTCCCGCCGGGCACTGGTCGCGGGCTCGGTGGGCAACTTCATCGAGTGGTACGAGTTCGGTGTCTACGGCTACTTCGCCACGGTCATCGCGGCGCGCTTCTTCACGCCCGAGGGCGGCGGCGAGATCGAGGCCCTGGTGCGGACGTACGCCTCGTTCGCGCTGGCGTTCTTCTTCCGCCCGGTGGGCGCGGCCCTGTTCGGGCGGCTGGGCGACCGGATCGGCCGGCGTCCGGTGCTGGTCCTGGTCGTCACGCTGATGACGGCCGCGACGACACTGATCGGCGCGCTGCCGACCTACGACACGGCCGGGGCGCTCGCGCCCTGGCTGCTGACGTTCCTGAGGGTCGTGCAGGGACTGAGCGCGGGCGGCGAGTTCGGCGGGGCGGTGTCGGTGCTGACGGAGTCCGCGCCGCCGGGCCGGCGGGGACTGTACGGGGCGTGGCAGTCGTTCACGGTGGCGCTCGGCCTGCTCGCCGGGGCGGGCGTGGCCGCCCTGCTCGCCACCGTGCTGAGCGAGGGGCAGGTGAGCGCCTGGGGGTGGCGGCTGCCGTTCCTGCTGGCGCTGCCGATGGGACTGGGCGCGCTGTGGCTGCGACTGCGGCTGGACGAGACGCCGGCCTTCCGCGCGGCGGGCGCGGGCGCGGTGGTCCGGCCGCCCGGCCGGGAGGTGGTGCGGGCCGTCGCGCTCGGCGCGGGACGGATCATGGGCTGGGCGGCGGCCGGATACACCTTCCTCGTCGTCCTGCCCTCCTACCTCCAGAGCACTCTCGACGCGAGTTTCCAGCAGGCGCTCGTCGCCACGGTCCTGGCCAACCTGGGCTTCGCGGCGGCGATCCTCCCGGCGGGCGCGCTCAGCGACCGGGTCGGCCGGCGGGCGGTGATGCTGACCGGCGCGCTGCTCGTGGTCGTGCTCGCGGTGCCGCTGCTGAACCTGCTCCAAGATCCGGGCGCGTCGCGGGTGGCGCAGGGTCTGGCGGTGTGCGCGGCGGGCGCGGTGGTGGGGCTGATGGCGGGTCCGGGTCCGGCGCTGCTCGCGGAGATGTTCCCGACGACCGTGCGCTACACCGGCCTCGGGCTCGCCTACGCCCTGTCCAACGCGGTCTTCTCCGGTTGCGCCGGGCTCGTCATCACGGAGACCGTGGAGCGCACCGGGAACGTGGACGTGCCCGCTTACTACGCGGCGGCGGCCTGCGCGGTCAGCGCACTCGCCCTGGCGACGGCGACGGCACCGGCGCGGACTTTGGCGACGGAGGAGGCGCGGTGACCGGATGCGGGTGATCGGGCTGATGTCGGGCACGTCGTACGACGCGATCGACGCGGCGGCGGCCGACGTGCGCCTCGTCGGGGACTGCCTGGTGCTGAGGCCGCTCGGCATGGTGAGCGAGCGGTACGACGCCGCGCTGCGGGCTGCGCTCGCGGCGGCGCTGCCGCCGGGGACCTGCTCGCTGGCGCAGGTGTGCCGGCTGGACACCCGGATCGGGCAGGCCTTCGCCGCGGCAGCCCACCGCGCCGACCGCGAACTGTGCGACGGACGCGCCGAGTTGGTGGCCTCGCACGGGCAGACCGTGTACCACTGGGCCGAGGCGGGGCGGGTGTACGGCACGCTCCAGCTGGGGCAGCCCGCCTGGATCGCGGAGGCCACCGGGCTGCCGGTGGTCTCCGACTTCCGGCCCCGTGACGTCGCCGCGGGCGGGCAGGGCGCGCCGCTGGTCAGCCTGGTCGACCTGCTGTGGCTGCGCGGCCGGCCGGGCACCCCGGTCGCCCTGAACATCGGCGGCATCGCGAACCTCACCGCGCCCGACGGCACGGCCTTCGACACCGGGCCGGGGTGTGCGCTGCTCGACGCGGCGGCCCGGGAGTCCGGCGGCGGGCTGTCCTACGACGCGGAAGGCGCCCTCGCGGCGCGCGGCACCGTCCGGCCGGAGCTGCTGGAACGGCTGCTGGCGGAGCCGTACTACGCGCTGCCGCCGCCGAAGACGACGGGCAAGGAGCTGTTCCACGCCGGCCAACTGCGCCGGGCGCTGTCCGGTCTCGGCGCAATGCCCGCCGCGGACGTCCTCGCCACGCTGACCCGGCTGACCGCCGAGACGGTCGCCGACGCGGTGCGGCGGGTCGGCGGCACGGAGGTGATCGCCTCCGGCGGCGGCACCCGCAACCCGGTGCTGATGCGGATGCTGCGCGAGCGGCTGGCCGGGGTCGCGGTGCGCACCTCGGACGAACTGGGCCTGCCCGCGGACGCGAAGGAGGCGTACGCCTTCGCCGTCCTCGGCTTCCTGACCGCGCACGGCCTGCCGGGCACCGTCCCGGCGAGCACCGGCGCCCGGCATCCGAGCGTCCTGGGGTCGGTCACGCCGGGCCGGTCCGGACTGCGGCTGCCACCGGCGGCGCGGCGCGCGCCGGAGCGGCTGGTGGTGGAGGCGTCAGGGGCGGAGTGAGCGGTACGTGAGGGTGTGTCCGTTATCGGCGGCCGAAGGACCTGATCCCTCTCATCCGGCTTTCACCGTCGCCTCATACGGTGGGGTCATGACGCAGGTGACTCCTCCCGGGTGGTATCCCGACCCCGGGCAGACAAGTGACGGTCCCGCCACCGAGCGCTGGTGGGACGGCAAGGCGTGGACGGACCGGATACGTCCCGCGGGGTCGGCCGCCGCCTGGGGTCCACCGGCGGCGGACCGACAGACCCAGCCGGAGCAGGCGCCCCGGACCGACGACACGGGTCAGGCGGCTGACGCGCGCGGGGCCGACGCGGGGCAGCCTGCCGACGCGGCGCAGTCCACTGGCGCGGCGCAGCTCGCTGACGCCGGGGAGCCCGCTGACGCGGTGCGGTCCGGTGGCGGGGAGCAGACCGCCGGGGCGGCGGATGCCGAGGGCGCGGGACAGGGCGAGGGCGCCGTGCAGCCCGGCTCCGCGCCGGACGCCGGGGGCGCGGGGCGGACCGCCGAGGCGGGACGGGCGCAAGGCACCGAGCACATCGTCGCCGCCGGGCAGGCCGCCGAGGCGGGACGGACCGGCGACGCCGGACAGCCCGCGGATGCCGGCCGGTCCCAGGACGCCGGACACCCCGAGGACGCCGGACGGCCCGAGGACGGCGGACAGCCCGCTGACGCGGCGCAGCCCGGCGGTGCCGCACAGCCCGGCGGTGCCGCACAGCCCGGTGCCGCGCAGCCCGGTCACCCGGCCCACCCCGCCTACCCGGCCCAGCCCGGCCGACCCGATGAGGCCCACCCGGCGTACCCCGGCCACGCGGGCCGGCCCGGCCAACCGGCGTACCCCGCCTACCCGGCCCAGCCCGGCCATCCGGCCCAGTCCGGCTACCCGGCGAGCCAGGCCTACCCGGCGGCTCCCGCCTATCCGGCCCAGCCGGGCCACCTGGCCCAGTCCGGCTACCCCACGCAACCCGGCTATCCGGTGCACCCCGGTTACCCGGCACACCCCGGCTATCCGGGGTACCCCGCGCAGCCGCCGCCCCGGTCGCGGCGGTGGCTGCGGACCGGTATCGCGGTCGCCGTGGCCGCCGCGGTGCTGGCGAGCATCGGTGTCGGCGTGTACGCGCTGACCAAGGACGACGACGGCGGCGCGAGCCGGGCCGACTCCCAGCAGGGGCCGGGCTCGGGCGGGCAGGACGGCCCGTTCGGCGACGGCGACGGCGGCGACAGCGGCTCCGGCGGGCAGGACGGCGACGAGCCGGGCCCGGGGCAGTCGCGGGCGCCCGAGGTCGAGGGCGGCGGCACGGTGTCCGACCCGGTCAACGGCATCAGCTTCAAGGTGCCCGACGGCTGGAGCGGGCGGACGATGGCCGTGGGCGCCCAGCTGTCGTCGGAGGACACCTACCCCTGCCCCGGCGAGACGTCCCAGACCTGCACGAAGGGCGGTGCGTACTCGGCGCCCGCCGAGCTGCTGGAGACGAAGGGCGGCACCCCGGAGGCGGTCGCGAAGGCGGACATCGCCGAGAACGCCGAGGAGTCCTACGGCGGCGCCTCCTACGGCGAGATCAGCTCCCACCAGGTGCTCGCCTCCCAGGCGGTGACCGTGGCGGGGCAGAAGGGCTACCTGGTCCGCTGGAAGGCGGTCACCAGCAAGGGCGCCGACGGTCTCGTCCAGTCGGTCGCCTTCCCCTCCCCGGCGGACACCGGCCGGATCGTCGTGGTGCGCGTGGGGGTGGACGCCGACCAGACGGTGTCCCTCATCGACGAGATCACGAAGAGCATCAAGGCCGCCCCCGGCGGCGGCTACGGGCAGGACGTCTGACCGCCCGGCACCGACGAGCCGGCCGGGTGGGGCGCCTCTCCGCTCCAGAGGAACCCCACCCGGCCGGGGGGTGCGCGCCGCCCCCGTCCCCACGGTGCGGCGCGGTCAGACCGGCCGTCCAGTCATCCCGCGGACGGCGCGGCCTGGGTCTTCAGGTGAGGCCCAGTGCCGGGAGCACGGCGGCCTCCACGAACCGGACCAGGTAGTCCGGATCGGCGTACTCGCCGTCCAGGACGGGCCTGACCCGCAGGACGCCGAAGAGCTGCGCGGGCACGAACGGCAGCGCCGGATGCCCGGCGGGCACCTCACCGCGCTCGACGCCCCGGCGCAGGATCTCCTCCAGCGCGGCCAGCTCCGGCTCCACCAGCGCCTCGCGCAGCGCGCACGCCAGTTCCTTGTCCTGGGTCACGGCGTGCCCGAGCGCCTGGTGCAGCTTGGTGTCCTTCGCCGACCACGCGGCGGCGCAGCGGGCGACCTCGCGCAGGTCCCCGGCGAGCGAGCCGGTGTCGATGCCGGCGAACCGCACCCGCCGGCTGGAGCGCAGGGCGGCGGCCACGAACTGCGGTTTGGTCTTCCACTGCCGGTACAGCGTGGACTTGCTGCACCGGGTGCGGGCGGCGACGCCCTCCATGGTCACGGCGTCGTAGCCGCACTCGCGGATCTGCTCCAGGACGGCGTCGAAGAACTCCTGCTCACGCTCGGGGGTGAGTTTGGAGCGGCGCGAGGCGACGACCGTCTCCGGTCGGTCCGCGGCCTGCGACGTCATCGGCGGTTCTCCCTGATTCGAGCGAGATTCCAGGACGCTCCCGTGGGATTGAGGTGCGATCCCGCGAAGTCCGGCCCTGTCGAGACCAGTGTACCGGTACCGGACCGTATCGGTACACTTGCGTATCGGTACGCGGACGTATCGATAAGATGAGCGACCGCGTGACCGGAACACCAGGTTCCGGACATACCACCCACGCACCACCGTCAGCGAAAGGGCCGGGGGATGAATGCCCGCACCGAGCCTGAAGAGGCGGAGTCCGCAGCGATAGCCCGGCCCCCGCTCGTCCGTGAGTTCCTGCTCGTCGCGGGGCTCTTCCTCGTCTACAAGCTGGGCCGCCGGCTGGCGACCGGCCACACCGGCGAGGCCCGCCGCAACGCGGACCGGGTGTGGGACTGGGAGCGAGCGGCCCACCTGCCCGGCGAGGACCTGGTGCAGTCGCTGCTGCTGCACGGCGACACCCTCGTGCGGGTCGCGAACGCCTACTACGCGACCGTGCACTTCCCGGCCACGGCCGCCTTCCTCGTCTGGCTGTACCTGCGCCGTCCCGGGCACTACCTCTGGGCCCGCCGGGTGCTGGCCGCGGTGACCGCCGCCGCCCTGATGCTGCACCTCACGTTCCCGCTCGCCCCGCCCCGGATGCTCGCGGCGGCGGGGCTGGTGGACACCGGGCGGGTGTACGGCCCGTCGGTGTACGGTCCGCCCGCCACCGACACCCTCTCCAACCAGTTCGCGGCGATGCCGTCACTGCACTTCGGCTGGGCGCTGATGGTGGCGATCGGGCTGGTCGCCGCGACCCGGACCCGCCGGCGGTGGCTGTGGCTGCTGCACCCGCTGCTCACCCTGCTGGTGATCGTGGGCACCGCGAACCACTACTGGCTCGACGCCCTCGTGGCCGCCGCCCTGCTCGGCCTCGCCCTGGCCGTCCTGCGACCGCCACGGCGCCGGACCGCACCGGACACGGCCGACGTGACCACCGTGGACGCCGTACCGGACCGCACCGACGTGAGCGGCCTGAGCGCCGACGTGACCAGCCTGAGCGGCGGCGGTACGGCGGCCCCTCCCCCGCTCCCCGGTCAGAGGCTGCCCGCACCCGCACCGGCGCCCGTACCCTCACCCGCCGCACAGCCCGCCCTCGTGGAGTCGGCCCGGTGAGCGCCACCGCCCTCGCGCTCGTCCTCTCCCTGTTCTCCGCCGTCGCCTACGCGGCCGCCGCGGTCGCCCAGGAGCGGCTGGCCGCGCGCACCTCCGGCGCCGGGACGCTGCGGCTGCTCGGCAGCGCCGCGTGGTGGGTGGCGGTGGCGCTCAACGCCACCGGCGCGCTGCTGCACGTCGTCGCCCTGAAGTACGGGCCGCTGACCGTGGTGCAGCCGCTGGGAGCGCTCACCCTGGTCGCGGCGGTGCCGCTGGGCGCGCGCATCGCCGGGCGGCGGGTCAGCGCGGCCGAGTGGCGGGGCACCGCGCTCACCCTGGCGGGGCTGGCCGCGCTCCTCGTCACGGCGTCCGGGCCCGCGCCCGACGACGTGCTCAGCGTGCCCGAGGCACTGGTCGTCGCGGGAGTCACCACCGTACTGATCGGCTCGCTGGCCTGGCCCGGCGCGCGGCCCGGACTGCGGCACGCCACCGCCTCCGGGATCGCCTCGGGTGTCGCCTCCGCGCTCACCCAGACCGTGACGGTCGCCGCCACCGACCACACGGGACCCGTGCTCGACGTGCGGGTGGTCTCCGTGGCGCTGCTGGTCGCGGCGTTCGCGACCGGCGGGCTGCTGCTCGCGCAGACCGGCTACCGGGGCGGCCTGGGCGCGCCGCTGGCGATGGTCACCCTGGCCAACCCGGTGGCCGCCGCGGTGATCGGCCTCTCCCTCCTCGGTGAACGCCTCCAGGGCGGGCCCGCCGGAGTGCTGCTGGCGCTGGCGGGAGCGGCGCTGGCGTCGTGGGGCGTGGTGCTGCTCGCCCGGACGACCCCCCAGCCGGCGGCCGCGGCCGCGCCCGGCCCGGCCGCGCGGGCCGTGGCACCGACCGTCGCGACCGCGCCCGCCGTGCCCGCCGTGCCGCGGACCGAGCCGCTGGTACCCCGCCAGCCCCAGCCGCAGCCGGGTCCGGGGCACCTGACCCCGTTGTGAGCGGCTACGGCTGCGGCTACGGCTACGGCTACTCCGTGACGATCGCCGGGTCGCTCACGCCGGGCCGCCCGTTCTCGACGTGCCCGGCGAAGCGCCGCAGGTACGCCGGGTCGGCGTCGGAGGTGACCGTGAGGTCGTACCAGCGGCGGCTCGCGGTCAGGTCGACGGTGTGCCGGACGACCTCGCCGGGCCGCACCCGCACGCTGCGCGCGGTGCCCGCGTAGCCGTCGGCCAGCTTCAGCCGGACCGTGCCGGACCCCTTGTTGGTGAAGGTCAGCTCGACGTCGTCGCCGGTGTGCCGGGCGGTCACCTCGGGACCGGCCGCCCTGTTCCGCCCCTTGAAGGCGCGCAGGAAGCCGTTGGGGCCGTGCACGGTCAGGTCGTACGCGCCCTGGGAGTAGGCCGAGTTCCAGGTGTCCGAGAGGGTCTTGCCGGCCTCGGTGGTGTAGAACCACGGCCCGTCGGTGCGGTTGCCGGAGGTGACGAGGAAGGCGGCCCCCGCCTTCGCCCCCGAGGCGAAGGTGAGGGTGAACTTGCCGGCCGCCGCGTCCGCCGAGCCGTCCACCAGCGGCGCGTACTTCAGCGGGCGGGCCGGGCGCAGACCGCGCTCCTGGCGGGGCATGCCGGGGTGCGCGGGCGGCGTCGGCCGGTAGTCGGGGTGGCGCTCGCGGTCCGGCGGCTCGTAGCCGTCGGTGCCGGGCAGCGCGGCGGGCGCGCTGTCCTTGCGGGAGAAGTCGAACGCGGCGGTGAGGTCACCGCAGACGGCCCGGCGCCAGGGCGAGATGTTCGGCTCGTGGACGCCGAAGCGGCGCTCCATGAACCGGATGATCGAGGTGTGGTCGAGGGTCTCGGAGCACACCCAGCCGCCCTTGCTCCACGGCGAGACCACCAGCATGGGCACGCGCGGCCCAAGCCCGTAGGGACCGGCCGGGCGCCTGCTGTCGCCCGGGTAGAGGTCGAGAAAGACGTCGGCCGTCGACTTGCCCTGCGCGGCGGATTTCGGCGGCAGCGGCGGCACCACGTGGTCGAAGAAGCCGTCGTTCTCGTCGTACGTGATGAACAGGGCCGTCTTCGCCCAGACCGCCGGGTTGGAGGTCAGCGCGTCCAGCACCTGGGCGATGTACCAGGCGCCGTAGTTGGAGGGCCAGTTGGAGTGCTCGGAGAAGGCCTCCGGGGCGGTGATCCAGGAGACCTGCGGCAGGGTGCCGGCCTGGACGTCGGCGCGCAGCCGGTCGAAGTAACCGTCGCCGTTCTTCACGTCGGTGCCGGTGCGTGCCTTGTCGTACAGCGGGTCGCCGGGCCGGGCGTCGCGGTAACGGTTGAAGTAGAGCAGGGAGTTGTCGCCGTAGTTGCCGCGGTAGGCGTCCTCGATCCAGCCCCAGTGGCCGGCCGCGTCCAGGCCGTCGCCGACGTCCTGGTAGACCTTCCAGGAGATGCCGGCCTTCTCCAGGCGCTCGGGGTAGGTCGTCCAGCCGTAGCCCAGCTCGTCGTTGCCGAGGACGGGGCCGCCGCCGGTGCCGTCGTTGCCCGTGTGTCCGCTCCACATGTAGTAGCGGTTGGGATCGGTGGAGCCGATGAAGGAGCAGTGGTAGGCGTCGCAGACGGTGAAGGCGTCGGCGAGCGCGTAGTGGAACGGGATGTCCTCGCGGGTCAGGTACGCCATGGTGGTGGTGCCCTTGGCGGGGATCCACCGGTCGTACCTGCCGCCGTTGTAGGCCTGCTGGCCGTCGGTCCAGCCGTGCGGCAGGCCTTCCAGGAACTGCATGCCGAGGTCGTCGGCGTCCGGGCGGAACGGCAGGATCTCCCTGGTACCGTCCTGCTGGTGCCAGACCGGCTTGCCGCTGGGCAGGGTGACCGGGCGGGGGTCGCCGAAGCCGCGGACGCCGCGCAGTTTCCCGAAGTAGTGGTCGAAGGAACGATTCTCCTGCATCAGCACGACGATGTGCTCGACGTCCTCGATCGTCCCCGAGCGGCGGTCGGCCGGCAGCGCGGCGGCCCGCTCGATACTGCCGGCGAGCGCGCTGAACGCGGTGGTGGCGCCCGTTATCCGAAGGAATCTGCGCCGGTTGACTTCGGGCATGGATGGGGGACCTCTCGTCCTGGCGTGGTGCGACCGGCCGGATGGACATGACGGAATGCGCGCGGAAGGAGTGTTCCAAGAGCGCCGAACGTCAGGGAAGGCTGTGGTGGCGCCCGTGTGAAAGTCGTGGGTACGTGGGGTGTGTTTCCGGCCGGGCCGCAGGAGGGGCGGCGGCACGCGCACCCGTCGGCGGTGCGGCGGGCGGCGCCGCGAACGCACCCCGTCGACCGTGCGACGGGCGGCGGCACGCGCAGCCGTTCCCGCGCTGCGACGGGCGGCGGCACGTCGGCCGCCCGCGGGGCGGCGGGCGGCGGCCCCGGCCCGACCGTGGCGCCGTCGGCGACCTGAACGCCGGCGGTGCCCGGTCAGGCCTCGGGGGCGGGGACCACGCTGAGGTGGCCCGCCGCGCGGCGGGCGCCGGCGCGCCGGCGCGGGGCGGACGCCGCGCGGCGCGGCTGGCGCAGCACCAGCGTCAGCCGGGTGTAGCCCAGCCTCTGCAGCGTCCTCGGGGTTTCGCCGACGATACGGCAGTCGGTGGCGCCCCAGCGGGGGTCCGGGTGCAGCAGCGGACGGATCGCGCCGTCGTGTTCGACGGCCGCGTCGCCCACCGCGCGGATCCAGTGCGGCAGCCCTTGCCGGAAGGCGGCCTCCATGATGGGGTCCTGGGCGATCTCCCGGCGGATCGCCTGGAGCCGGGAGTCCTGCGCGTGCCGCTCCACGGCGTCGGCGAAGTGCGCCAGCATCGGCAGGCACCAGCGCGCCTCGTGCTCCCCGAGGACCGTGCCGGCGTCGGGGTGGAACAGGACGAATCTGAGGAAGTTGTCCCACGGCATGGCCGTCGGATGCGGTCCCACGCCCCGGAAAAGTGACTCGAAGGCGTTGTTGGCCAGGACGACGTCCCATCCCCGGTCGACGACGACCGACGGGAAGGGAACGGTCTGGAGCAGTGCGGCGTAATCCTCCAGGTACGCCTGGGCCTCGGGACACTCGGGTACGGGCCGCAGCTCGGACCGCTGCCCTCCTGCCTGATATGCCATCGGGAGGTCACCCCTCTTGCCTCTGCGGCCTTCACGCGGCGCCTTGATCCTGAGGCCCCGACGCGAGGCGTGTCAACTATCGTGGCATTTCATGCCTGTTGACGGCTGAAATTGGCCACAGTTGTGGCGAGACCTGGATGTGAGTTCGAAGCACCGGCTAATCTCCGGGAAGTTCACGGCAACCAGTTGTGAGAAGCCTGTGAGAGACGTAGGAGACCTGCCGGTGACGGATGGCTACGAGGTTCCGGGCGCCACGGCGACGGCTGTGCTGCCGGCCGTGGTCGCCCGCGTCACCGCGCTCGCCGACCGGCTCGGCGTGCCGCACGCCGAGGTCTTCGACACCGCCCGGCTGTCCGTCGCCTGCGGTGTCCCCGAGCCGGTGGTCAGGGACCTGCTGCGCGGCCGGCCCGCCGGCGAGCCCGATGTGCAGGCGCGCTTCCTCCAGCGGCTGGACCTGCTGCGGCGCACCCGGCTGAAGCCGAACGGCCGCCGGTACACCCAGCAGGAGATCGCCGACGGGGCCGGCATGTCCCGCCAGCAGGCCGGGGCGCTGATCAACGGCGACCGCCGCCCCACCATGGAGCACTGCGACGCCATCCAGCGCTTCTTCCGGGTGCACGCGGGCTTCCTGACGGCCGAGGACCCCGAGGCCCTGGCGGGCGCCCTCCAGCGCACCGAGCAGGAACTGCTGCAGAAGCTGGCCGACCGTGAGCGCGAGGCGGCCGCCGCGGCCGACGACCCGCTGGAGCGGCTGCTGCAGGACCACGGGGTGCGCGGCATCGCCTGGCGCGCGGCCCAACTCCCCACCGACCAGCACCGCGACAAGGTCGCCGAGTGGCTGGACATGCTCCTGGAGAGCGTCAAGCGACCGGACAGCTGATCCCCGGCACCGGTCGCGGTCGTCGTGGCGGTCGCGGTCGTCATGGCGGTGGCTGACTTCACGTCACATGCGGCGTTCAAACCCGAAGCGGGCGCGATGTCGACCGTTCGGCCCAGCGTAGGGAGGCTTTCCCGGCTCGTACCGCCGTGGTCTCGGCTCCGCTGAGCGGGCGAACCGCGCGGGCGCGAGGCCCGATTGTCAGTGGTGGGCGGCAAGCTGGAGACAGGCCCCGCGCTGTGCGGGGCACGCTGTCGAGACGGGGAGAGCCGACCGATGTCCACTGCCGTACCGACCGACCGCGAGCGCGCCGCCGTCCAGGCCTATCTGCGCCTGCTGCACACCGTGCGCGCGGTCTTCGACAGCGCGCCCAACCCGCACGGGACGCCCCGGCCGCCCGTCGTGCCGCCCGCCGTGCTCGCCGAGGCGGAACAGGCACTCGCGGAGGCGGGCCTGAGCGGCAACGAGGAGACGTTCTTCCGGCTGCTGCACAGCTGGTGCCCGCCGATCGCTCTGGTGCGCGAGGCGTACGGCCCGGCCGGGCACGGTCCCGCCGCGACGCCCGGCCCCGGCTCCTGACCCGCCGGGCGGAAAGCACCGGCGCGGGGGGGGCGGAACGCCAAGGGGGCGTGGGTTCGAGGCGGACCGGTGCGGCTCAGGGGTGGGGCACCGTCACCGCCGTCGCCACCAGCCCCCGGCGCACGGTCCAGCGGCCCTCGAAGTGGCCCACGCGGCGGTCGCCGAGCAGGGGTCCGGGGACGAGGAGTTCGGCGCGGAAGGCGCCGCGGGCGGGATCCCCGGGCTCGGCGGTGATGTCGATGTCGGCCTCGGAGAAGTCCAGCCACCGCCCGGTGAGGGGGTACCACGCCTTGTAGACGGACTCCTTGGCGCTGAACAGCAGCCGGTCGCCGCGCAGTCCGGGCAGCGCGGTGGCCAGCCGGCGCAGCCGCTCCCGCTCGGCGGGCAGGGCCACGGCGTCGAGCACGCCGTCCGGGAGCGGTGCGTGCTGTTCGGCGTCTATGCCGAGGGAGGCCAGGTCGGTGGCGCGCACCAGCGCGGCGGCGCAGTAGCCGTCGCAGTGGGTCATGCTGCCGAGCAGCCCGTCGGGCCACCGCGGCGCGCCCCGTTCGCCGGGCAGGATGGCCTGCGGGGGCACGCCCAGCTTCTCCATGGCGCGGCGGGCGCAGGCGCGCACGGTGGTGAACTCGCGCCGCCGCTTGGCCACGGCCCGCGCCACGAACACCTCTTCCTCGGGGAAGAGCGGGGCGGTCTCACCCGTTCCGTGGGCTTCGACCGCGACGACCGTGCCGGGCAGCAGTTCCTCGATCACCGGCTCAGGCCTCCGTCGGGAGAATGCGGCGCGGCCGGCCCGGCGGTTGCGGGCGCTTGCGCCATTCGCGGGGGTATCCCACCGACACCTCCTCGAAGCGGACCCCTTCGTGCACGGTGGTCCGCGGGATGTGCAGATGGCCGTAGACCACGGCCGCGACCGGGAAGCGGCGGTGCCAGTCGGCGGTCAGCCGGGTGCCGCACCACATGGCGAACTCGGGGTACCACAACACCTCGGTCGGATGGCGCTCCAGCGGCCAGTGGTTGACCAGGACGACCGGCAGGTCCCCGGGGAGCGCGGCGAGGCGGGCCTCGGTCGCGGCGACCCGGGCCCGGCACCAGTCGTCGCGGGTCGGGTAGGGGTCGGGGTGGAGCAGGTACTCGTCGTTGCACACGACGCCAGTCCTGTGCGCGTACGCCAGTCCTTCCTCCTTGGTCGCGCAGCCCTCGGGGAGGAAGGAGTAGTCGTAGAGGAGGAACAGCGGGGCGACGGCGACGGGGCCGCCGGGGCCCTCCCAGACGGGGTAGGGGTCCTCGGGGGTGACGACGCCGAGGCCGCGGCACATCTCGACCAGGTGCTCGTAGCGGGCGGCGCCGCGCAGGGTGACCGGGTCCGAGGGGTGGGTCCACAGCTCGTGGTTGCCGGGGACCCAGACGACCTTGCGGAAGCGTCCGGCGAGGGTCTTCAGGGCCCACTCGATGGAGGAGACCTTCTCGGCGACGTCTCCGGCCACCAGGAGCCAGTCGTCGTCGGTGCCGGGGCGCAGCTTCTCGACCAGCGCCCGGTTGTCCTCGTATCCGATGTGCAGGTCGCTGATGGCCAGCAGCTGCCCGGCACCACCGGCCGTCGATGTCACTGTGGCCCCCTTCGATCACGTGATCACGCGGACGGCACCACGAGAACACACGCGCGCCGCGTCGGGCAAGGGTGACCCGCTCGCTCGGCGCGCCCCGCCGGCGGGGCGGGGAAAGGGGGGGGCGGGCGGGTCCGTCGGGGCCCGTGATCCCGGTGTGCGTGATCGGACGAGACTTAACGCGCGCGTTGCACGCGACGGCTCCGGGAAGCCGTATGATCTGCCCCAACACCACCGTCTCAACCCCCTTTCCGGGGGCGGTTTGGTGTCCCTCCCTTCATCCCTCTGGCCGGGCCGGCCGTGCTCCGCCGTGCCCGCGAACCGTGAAAGGCGGCCTGCATGGTCTCTCGCGTACGCGTCTGGCTGAACCGCACGTACGCGGAGAACGTGTTCTTCATGGATCAGCTGCGCCGAAATCCCAGCGACCGGGCGGTGGAGATCCACGCGACCCACGGGGATCCGGACTCGCCGGTGCTGGCCGCCGCCGACACCGCGGAGCTGGAGCCGGAGGGCCTGTCCCCGGCGGCGTACGTGGAGTTCGCCCTCGATCTGTGCGCGCGGCGCGGGATCGACGTGTTCGTGCCGCGGCTGCACCAGGCGGCGATCGTGGCGCACCGCGCCGAGTTCGAGGCGGTCGGCACGGCGCTGCTGGCGCCGCCTCCCCAGGCGGTGGCCGTCTTCGAGGACAAGGTGGTCGCCTACGAGGCCGTGCAGGCCGTCGGAGTGCCGGTGCCACCGTGGTGGCGGGTCCGCGACGTCGACGAACTCGTCGCCGCCGTAGACGAGTTGGAGGCGGCCGGGCACAAGGCGTGCTTCAAGCCGGTGTCCGGTGCGGGCGGGGTGGGCTTCCGCGTCGTCACGCGCGCCCCCTTCTCTCTCGTTCACCTCAGCGGGTTCCCGAGCCCTTACGTCCCGCTCGACCTGGTGGTGGAGGCGATGCGGCAGGCGGAGGAGCCGGTCGACTGGCTGGTGATGCCCCGTCTGGAGCAGCCGGAGGTGTCGGTGGACTGCCTGACCGGTCCGGACAACCGGGCGCGGCTGGCGGTGGGCCGCACGAAGAACGGCCGCCGGCGCGGGTTCACCCTGCACGAGCAGTGGCTGGAGCCGGCCCGGCTGATCGCCGAGGGGTTCGGGCTGCACTATCTGTCCAACATCCAGTTCCGGATGTTCGGCGACCGTCCGGTGCTGATGGATGTGAACACGCGGCCCGCGGGCGGGCTGCACCAGCTGTCGCTGTGCGGGGTGAACGCGCCGTGGGCCGCGGTGCGGATGGCGCTCGGGGACGACCCCGGCGAGATCACCCCGCCGTTCCTCGGGCAGGACTACACGGTGGTGGCGGGACCCCGGCCGCTGCGGCCGCTCTCGCTGCCGCAGCAGCGGGCGGACGAGACGGTGCCGCTGCCGGCGGTGCCCGCTCCCGCCGGGGCGGCGTCGGCCGAGGCGCTGCCGCTGTGACCGGGGCGCCCGCCGGGGGGCGGACTGCTCAGCGGCGCTGCCCGATGCGGTCGACCACCTGGAGCTCCTCCAGCGACCGGGTCTCGTAGTACCAGCCGGTCTGGATCCACTTGCCGTCGGCCTTCTCCGGCACGCTGCCCTTGGTGCGCAGCCCCAGGTAGTCGTACGTGGTCCGGTCGAAGAGGAACGTGAACTCCGTGCCGGGGTAGGAGACTCCGACGGCCTCGCGGCCGGCCCCGTCCACGGCGTCGTGGTCGAGGCGGATGCGCGGCAGCCTGGACAGCGCTTCGAAGGTGGCGGCCTGGAGGCCGGGGGGCACCACGCGCGGGCCCTTCAGGAGCATGCAGCCCTCGAAGAACACGTGCATGTCCGACTCGGGGCTCGCCTTGTCGCCGAGCCGGAGCACGTCCAGGAGCTTGTCCGGGTCGGTCGGCATCTTCCGCAGCCCGCTGTAGACGGTGGGGGGCCAGAGCACCTCGTGCTCGCCGAGCGGGGGATCGCGGTGGACCCTCCCGTGCTCCTCGCGCAGGGACGGCTTGGACCCGTCCACCGACAGCCAGCTCTCGTCGGTCCACGTCCTGGTCCGGCCGGTCTTCAGCGGCGTCCGCCTGATGTGGGTCCGCGTGTAGAAGTACTGGTCGTCGCGCGGCACGGGGAGGTCGCTGCCCAGGGCGCGGGTCCGCGCGGCGGCCCGCCGCAGCACGTCCTGGGCGCTGACCGGTTCCAGGGCGGGTGTGCGCGCGGAGCCGGCATCCCGCGTCATGACGACGCCGGCGCCCACCGCGGTGGCGGCCGCGCCCCCCAGCGCGGCCCGGAACACCAGGCGCCGGCTCAGCGGACGGGCCGGCGCGGCGGCCCGGTCCTCCGCGGCCACCGCGGCGAGGAGTCGGGTCCGGGCGGCGGCGCGGGCCTCGTCGGACAGTCCGCCGCCGTCGGCGTCCCACGCGCGCACCCTGGTCAGTTCATCCATGGTCGGTCTCCTTGCGGGAAGCGGTCGAGGGCGTGAGGTCCGGGCCGGGAGTGTGGTCGGGGCCGGGGGTGTAATCCGGGCCGGGGGTGTGGTCCGGGCCGCCGAGCGACCTCCGCAGCCGGGTGCGGGCCCGGTGCAGCCGGGAGCGGACCGTGCCGACGGGCAGGCCCAGGGCCCGCGCCGCCTCCGCGTAGTCGAGTTGACCCCAGGCGATCACCAGCAGCACGTCCCGGTAGCGGGCGGGAAGCGCGGCGAGGGCGGCGGCCAGGGCGCCGTCCGCCACGGCGCCGCCGAGCCGGCCGGTGATTCCGTCCTCCGGGCGGCCGTGTTCCTCGCCGGGTGCCAGGGACGCCAGGCGGGACAGGGCCTTGAGCCGGCGTGCCTCGTCCCTGCGGTGCCGGCCGACCAGGTTGGTGGCGATGCCGTACAGCCAGGGCCGGGCGTGTCCGTGGGCCGGGTCGTAGCGCCGGCGGCGCTGGAAGGCGATGACGAACGTCTCCGCCGTGAGGTCGTCCGCGGTGTCGGAGCCCAGGCGTCGTGCGATGTAGCGGTGGATGTCGTCGGCGTGGCGGTCGAAGATCGCGGCGAACGCCTCGGGTGTCTCCAGGGACCTTTCGATGATCGAGTCGTCGGAGCTGCCGGTCCGGTCCGCTGCCCTGGCCTGAGCGGTACGGGTGTCCGGCAAGAGCGTCACGTCCTGCCTCTGTGCTGCATGTCCTGCCTTCTGAGGAGCCGTGGGATGGTCTCCTGCTGTTCGCCGGTGCCCGTCGCGGAGTTCCACACGGCGATGTGACGTGCACCACACCTTCGGGGGCGGGCATCGGCGCGGGGCGTCAGCTCCGGGCGAGGTAGGCGAGGCCGGGGTGGACGGCTGTGTAGGCGTCGACGAGACGGCGGGCCACGGTCACCGAGTCGACGAGCGGGTGCAGGGCGAACGCCTTGACGGCGGAGGCGCGGGAGCCGGTCTCGGCGGCGGACAGGACCTCCCGTTCGACCGCCTTGACCGAGCAGACCAGTCCGGTGGCGTGGCCGGGCAGCGGGTCGACGGCGACCGGGTGGGCGCCGTTCGCGTCGACCAGGCAGGGCACCTCGATCACCGCGTCGGCGTCGAGCACGGAGAGGGTGGAGCGGTTGCGGACGTTGAGGATGAGCGTGGTGCGCTCGTCGCGGGCGATGGCCCGCATCAGGGCGAGGGCGACCTTCTCGTAACCGCCGGACAGGTCGTCCGCGTCGCGCTCGCCGGCCCCGGCGGCCTCCCGGTTCTCCGCCATGTAGGTGGCCTCGCGTTCGGCGCGGGTGCGGTCCCAGGCGGCCAGCGCGGAGACGGCCGGGTCGCCGGCCTCGGCGTAGAAGCGGGCCTGCTGGTCGCGCAGGAAGGCGCCGCGGGTGCGCTCGGCCTCCTGGTAGGCGCGCACGGCCTCGCGGTTGAAGTAGTAGTAGTGCAGGTACTCGTTGGGGATCGCGCCCAGCGCCCGCAGCCAGTCGGGGCCGAACAGCTTGCCCTCCTCGAAGGAGCCGAGCAGCGCCGGGTCGGCGAGCAGCCGAGGCAGTTCGTCGCGGCCGCGCACGCGCAGACCGCGCACCCAGCCGAGGTGGTTGAGGCCGACGTAGTCGATCCACGCCTCGGCCGGGTCGGTGACGCCGAGGACGCGGGCGATACGGCGGCCGAGGCCGACCGGTGAGTCGCAGATGCCGATGACGCGGTCGCCGAGCGCCCGGGACATGGCCTCGGTGACCAGGCCGGCCGGGTTGGTGAAGTTGATGACCCACGCGTCCGGGGCGAGGCGGGCGACGCGGTGGGCGATGTCCACCGCGACGGGGACCGTCCGCAGACCGTAGGCGATGCCTCCGGCGCCGACCGTCTCCTGGCCGAGCACCCCTTCCGCGAGGGCGACCCGCTCGTCGTGCGCGCGCCCCTCCAGGCCGCCGACGCGGATCGCGGAGAAGACGAAGTCGGCGCCGCGCAGGGCGTCGTCGAGGTCGGTGGTGGCGGTGACCGCGGGGGCGTCCGGGACGTCGGCGGCCTGTTCCGCCAGCACCCGCGAGACCGCGCGCAGCCGGCCGGCGTCGGTGTCCTGGAGGACGACCTCGGTCACCCGTCCCTCGCCCCGGTCCCCGAGAAGCGCCCCGTACACCAGCGGCACCCGGAATCCGCCGCCGCCCAGAATCGTCAGCCTCACGCCGCTCCCGCCTTCTTCGCACCTGCCCGCCGGGCCCACCTGCCGCGCCCGGCACGGTGTGCACAGTACTCGCCGGGTCCCGCCGCGCCCGCCACGGTGACCGGCGGGCCGGTCCGTGGTTCGATGCGAGACGCCATCTCCCACGCTCGGACAGGAGTCTGATGAGACGTCAACTGTGCACCCTGGCCGCCGTCACCGCCGCGCTCGCCCTGGGCGCGGGCACCGCCTCCGCCGCGGGCACGCCGGCCTGGACGGAGACCGCGACGGCGTACACCGACACCCTCGGCGGCGGCCAGGGGCTCGCCAGCCACGCGGACGGCTCCCTGCTGTACCGGGGGCTCGCCGACATCCCGCTGGGCCTGCGGCTGAAGGGCTGGAACCACGTCGGGGACCCGGACATCGCGCGCGGCCATGTCGTGGACGCCTACCAGGGCGCCGACACGGCCACGTCGAAGATGTTCGCGGTGACCACCCCGGCCGGGAAGCGCTACGAGTACGTCCATCCGCTGAGCCAGGGCGAGAAGGTGAACAACTCCTTCGCCGCCGTCTCGCCCGACGCGCGGTGGCTGGTCTCCGGGGAGTGGGGCGAGCAGCGCCGGCTCCAGGTGTTCCCCGCCCCGCTGCTCAACCCGAGCACCCCGGCGACCGGCGGCACGCTGCCGGAGGCCGGGCAGATCACGCTGGACCGGCCGGTGCGGGACATCCAGGGCTGCGACTTCGTGACCGCCACCCGTCTGGTGTGCGCCTCCAACGACGCCACCCGCACCCACTTCCCCGAGGCGCGTCCGCTGCTCCAGGTCGATCTGGAACGCGCGCTGGACGGCGCGCCCGTCACCGGGACGGTCACCAGCCTGTTCGCCGTGCCGCAGCGCAGCGCGTGCGCGGGTGACGCCTACGAGACGGAAGGCGTCGACTACGACACCGGCAGCGGCACGCTCCGGGTGCAGATGATCCAGCCCGGGGTGTGCGCGGTGGCGACGACCGTGTACGCGTACCGGCAGACCGGCGGCTGACCCGTCCCCCTTTGCCCCCTTCGGGGGAGTGCGCTCCCCCCTTCAGAGAGTGAACTCCCCTGAACGGCGAGGACTTTCTCGGTTTCACCTCTTGACGCCGACGGTGGCGGCGAGCACATTGGGCGCACTCTGAGAGCGCTCTCAGCCCCCCTGGGGCGCTCTCGGCGCACACCCGCGCATCCACTTCCGTACCCGAGAGGCACCCCCACATGAGTGCAACCTCCGGCACCCCGCACAGACGGTTCCCGCTGCGGCGGGCGCTGACCGCCGTCGCCGGCGTCCTGAGCCTGGCGGCGGCCGCGGCGACGGTCACCGCGCCCTCCGCGACGGCGGCGGCCCCACCGCCCCCGTCCGGCTGGACGCAGGTCTTCGCCGACGACTTCGACGGTCCCGCGGGCAGCGGCGTGAACACCGCGAACTGGCAGTACGCGACCGGCACCGGCTACCCGGGCGGCCCCGCCAACTGGGGCACCGGCGAGATCGAGACGATGACGTCCAGCCGGGACAACGTCTCCCTCGACGGCAACGGCAACCTGCGCATCACACCGCGCCGGGACGCCTCCGGCCGCTGGACCTCCGGCCGGATCGAGACCAACCGCGCCGACTTCCAGCCCCCGGCGAACGGCACGCTGCGCGTCGAGGCGCGCATCCAGGTGCCGAACGTCACCGGCGCCGCCGCCAAGGGCTACTGGCCCGCGTTCTGGATGCTGGGCGCGCCGTACCGGGGCAACTACTGGAACTGGCCCGCGGTCGGCGAGCTGGACATCATGGAGAACACCCAGGGCCTGAACACCGTGTGGGCCACGATGCACTGCGGCACCTCGCCGGGCGGCCCGTGCAACGAGACCAGCGGCATCGGCGGCTCCGCCACGTGTCCCGGCACCACCTGCCAGGCCGGCTTCCACACGTACCGCATGGAGTGGGACCGCTCGACCAGCGTGGAGGAGATCCGCTTCTACGTCGACGGCGTCAACTACCACACCGTGCGCGAGAACCAGGTGGACGCGACGACCTGGGCCAACGCCACCGACCACGGGTTCTTCATCATCCTCAACGTGGCGATGGGCGGCGGCTTCCCCGACGCCTTCGGCGGCGGTCCGGACGCGGGCACGGTCCCCGGGCACTCGATGGTCGTCGACTACGTGCAGGTGCTGTCGTCCGGCGGGGGCGGTACCACTCCCCCGCCGACCGGCAACCGTGACGCCTACAGCGCCATCCAGGCCGAGTCGTTCGACGGCCAGTCCGGTGTGATCACCGAGTCCACCTCCGACACCGGCGGCGGCCAGAACATCGGTGCCGTCGCCAACGGGGACTGGACGGTCTACCGGGGCGTCAACTTCGGTTCCACGCCCGCCCGTCAGTTCGTCGCCCGGGTCGCGAGCGGGGCGGCCTCCGGGGTGAGCGGCCTGGTCGAGGTGCGGCTGGACAGCCGGAGCAACCCGCCGATCGGCAGCTTCGCGGTCGGCAACACGGGCGGCTGGCAGTCGTGGCGCACCATCCCGGCGAACATCTCCTCGGTCACCGGCACGCACGACGTGTACCTGACGTTCACCAGCGGACAGCCCGCGGACTTCGTGAACGTGAACTGGTTCCACTTCGGCCGCTGACGGCGGCCGGCCTCCCCGCAAGAGGGGCTCCACGCGCGCGTGGGGCCCCTTTTCGCGTCCCGGCGCGAGCCCCTTGGTCATCTCAGCTCCGCGCGGAACGCCGCCGGCGTCATGTCCGTGTGCTGGTGGAAGAACTTGGAGAAGTTGGCCGCGTCGGGGAAGCCGACCGCGGCGCCCACCCGGCCGATGGGCAGGTCGGTGTGGGCGAGCAGGCGCTTGGCCTCCAGCACCACGCGCTTGTCGATGAAGGCCTTCGGCGTCTCGCCGGTCGCGGCGCGCACCGCGCGGACGAGGGTGCGGCGGGAGTAGCCGAGCGCGTCGGCGTAGGCGCTGACGCTGTGGTTGGTGGCGAAGCCCGCCTCGACGGCGTCCCGGAAGAGGGTGAACGTGGTGTCGGTGTGCTGCGGGGGCGGCTCCACGGAGCCGGCCGCGAGATGGGCGAGGCGCAGCAGGAACGCGGTGAGCGAGTGGCGCAGTACGGCGGTGTGCAGGCCGAGGGGGAGGGTGGCGGTGTCCTCGTACTCGCGGCGCAGCTGGGCGAGGGAGGCTTCCAGGGCGGCGAGTCGCGGCGGGTCGGGGTGGAGCAGGGGCGGCAGGTCGTAGCGGTACAGGCCGGTGGCCTCGACGGTGGCGCGGGGCAGGAAACCGGGCTGCATGGTGAGGACGGTTCCGCGGTACTCGCTCGTGGTCGTGAAACGGTGCACCTGTCCCGGGCGGATCCACAGCACGTCGCCGGCCGTCGCCTCGTACTCGGTGAAGTCGATCATGTGGCGTACGGGGCCGGCGGCGAAGACCATCACGACGTGGAAGTCGATGCGGTGGACGCGGCCGCGCGGCGCCTCGGAGTGCCAGGTGTGGCCGGTGCCCATCGGGCCGACCTGCATGCCGACGCCGCTGATGCTGCGGTCGGCGGGGAAGGCGAAGGTCCTGATGCCGTCGTCGTCGCCGTCGTGCCGGGTTCTGTCCGCCATGTCGTTCTTGTGCCGCCTCGGTCGCGCGCCGTGCCGTCTGGGTGTCCCACTTTCACCACAGGCTGACACACCCGGACCTTCCAGCGAAAAAGTCAGACTTTTAGAGTCGAACGCGGCTGACCAGGGAAGACACCGAATTCCATGACTTTTTGAAGGGGACTGCGATTAGATGAGCACGCAGACAACCGACGGCCTCGAGTGGACCGACCTGGACCGGCGTGCCGTCGACACCGCGCGCCTGCTGGCGGCCGACGCCGTGCAGCGGGTCGGGAACGGCCACCCGGGCACCGCCATGAGCCTCGCCCCCGCCGCGTACACGATCTTTCAGAAGCTGATGCGGCACGACCCCGCCGACCCCGAGTGGACGGGCCGTGACCGCTTCGTCCTCTCCCCCGGCCACACCTCGCTGACGCTCTACACCCAGCTGTACCTGGCCGGGTACGAGGTGACCCTGGACGACCTGAAGGCCTTCCGCACCCACGGCTCGAAGACACCCGGCCACCCCGAGTACGGGCACACCGCCGGGGTGGAGACCACGACCGGCCCGCTCGGCCAGGGCGTGGCCAACGCCGTGGGCATGGCGATGGCCGCCCGCTACGAGCGCGGCCTGTTCGACCCGGACGCCCCGGCCGGCGAGTCGCCGTTCGACCACACCATCTGGGCGATCGTCTCCGACGGCGACCTGCAGGAGGGCGTGTCCGCCGAGGCGTCCTCGCTCGCCGGGCACCAGAAGCTGGGCAACCTGGTCCTCCTCTACGACGACAACCACATCTCGATCGAGGGCGACACCGCGACCGCGTTCTCCGAGGACGTGCTGAAGCGGTACGAGGCCTACGGCTGGCACACCCAGCGGATCGAGCCCGCCGAGGACGGCGACATCGACGTGCGCGCCCTGTACGCGGCGCTGACGGCCGCGCGGGCCGAGACCGGACGGCCGTCCCTCATCGCGATGCGCACGATCATCGCCTGGCCCGCGCCGAACGCGCGGAACACCGAGGCCGCGCACGGCTCCGCGCTCGGCGAGGCGGAGGTCGCCGCCACCAAGCGGCTCCTCGGCTTCGACCCGGAGAAGACCTTCGAGGTGGCCGACGAGGTGCTGGCCCACACCCGCCGGGCGCTGGACCGCGGCGCCGAGACGCACGCCGCCTGGGACAAGCGGATCGCCGCCTGGCGCGACGCCCACCCCGAGCGCGCCGCCGAGTTCGACCGGATCAGCAAGGGCGAGCTGCCCGCGGGCTGGGAGGAGAGGCTGCCGGTCTTCGAGCCGGGCAAGTCCGTCGCCACCCGTGCCGCCTCCGGGAAGGTGCTCCAGGCGCTGGGCGAGGTCATCCCGGAGCTGTGGGGCGGCTCCGCCGACCTCGCGGGCTCCAACAACACCACCATCGACAAGACCAGCTCCTTCCTCCCGAAGGGCAACCCGCTGCCGGAGGCGGACCCGTACGGCCGCACGATCCACTTCGGCATCCGCGAGTTCTCGATGGCCGCGGAGATGAACGGCATCGCGCTGCACGGCAACACCCGCGTCTACGGCGGCACCTTCCTGGTGTTCTCCGACTACATGCGCAACGCGGTACGGATGTCCGCGCTGATGCAGCTGCCGGTGACGTACGTGTGGACGCACGACTCCATCGGCCTCGGCGAGGACGGCCCGACCCACCAGCCGGTCGAGCACCTGGCCGCGCTGCGCGCCATCCCCGGTCTGAACGTGGTCCGCCCGGCCGACGCCAACGAGACCGCCATCGCCTGGCGCGAGATCCTGCGCCGGCACGCCACCGATCCCGCCCCGCACGGTCTCGCCCTCACCCGTCAGGGCGTACCGACGTACGAGCCCCACGAGGAGGCGGCCCGCGGCGGCTACGTGCTGCGCGAGGCCGACGGCGGCGAACCGCGGGTGATCCTCATCGCCACCGGCTCCGAGGTGCGGCTCGCCGTCGAGGCGCGCGAGCGGCTGCAGGCCTCCGGTGTGCCGGCGCGGGTGGTGTCGATGCCGTGCGTGGAGTGGTTCGAGGAGCAGGACCGGGCCTACCGCGACAGCGTCCTTCCGCCGTCCGTGCGGGCTCGTGTCGCGGTGGAAGCCGGGGTGGGCCTGACGTGGTACCGGTTCACAGGTGACGCAGGACGCATCGTCTCCCTCGAACACTTCGGTGCCTCCGCCGACGCCGAGACCCTGTTCGCCGGCTACGGCTTCACCGCCGACCACGTCGTCGCCGCCGCCCGGGAATCCCTGGCCGCCGCACGCGGTTGATCCGACCGCAGAAAGAAGATGATCACAGTGACCGAAGCAACCGCGAGTGCGGGAGCCCTCAAGCGCCTGTCCGAGCAGGGCGTGTCGATCTGGCTGGACGACCTGTCCCGCGGCCGGATCGCGTCCGGCAACCTCGCCGAACTCGTCGAGACCAGCCATGTGGTGGGCGTGACCACCAACCCGTCCATCTTCCAGGCCGCCATCGGCTCCGGCGCCGGGTACGAGGAGCAGCTGGCCGAGCTGGCCGTGCGGGGGGTGACGGTCGACGAGGCCGTGCGGATGATGACGACCGCCGACGTACGGGCCGCCGCCGACGTCCTGGAGCCCGTGTACCGGGCCACCGGCGGCCGGGACGGGCGGGTCTCCATCGAGGTCGACCCGCGCCTGGCCCACCACACCGAGGCGACCGTCGCCGAGGCCAAGCAGCTGGCCTGGCTGGTGGACCGCCCCAACGTGATGATCAAGATCCCGGCGACGAGGGCCGGTCTGCCCGCGATCACCGAGGTCGTCGCCCAGGGCATCAGCGTCAACGTCACGCTGATCTTCTCGCTGGAGCGCTACCGGGAGGTCATGGACGCCTACCTCGCGGGCCTGGAGAAGGCGCAGCGGGCGGGCCGCGACCTGAGCACCATCCACTCCGTGGCCTCCTTCTTCGTCTCCCGCGTCGACAGCGAGATCGACAAGCGGCTGACCGTCCTCGGCACCGAGGAGGCGCTCGCCCTGAAGGGCCGGGCGGCGCTCGCCAACGCGCGGCTGGCCTACGCGGCGTACGAGGAGGTCTTCGGCGGCGGCCGCTGGCTGGCCCTGGCCGGCGCGAAGGCCAACAAGCAGCGCCCGCTGTGGGCGTCGACCGGGGTGAAGGACCCGGCGTACAAGGACACGCTGTACGTCGACGAACTGGTCGCCCCCGGCACGGTCAACACCATGCCCGAGGCCACCCTGGACGCGGTCCGCGACCACGGCGAGATCACCGGCGACACGGTCACCGGTGGCTACGCCCAGGCCCGCGCCGACCTCGCAGCCGTGGAGCGGCTGGGCATCTCCTACGACGAGGTCGTCCAGCAGCTGGAGGACGAGGGAGTCGCCAAGTTCGAGACCGCGTGGCAGGACCTGCTGGACGCGGTGACGAAGTCCCTGCTGAGCAAGGGAGCTGACGCGTAAATGAGCCAGAAGCCGCTCGAAGCGCCGGCCGCACCGGCGGCCGGCTGGACCAACCCGCTGCGCGATGTGCGCGACCGCCGGCTGCCGCGGATCGCGGGCCCGTCCGGGCTCGTCATCTTCGGTGTCACCGGCGACCTGTCCCGCAAGAAACTGATGCCGGCCGTCTACGACCTGGCCAACCGCGGCCTGCTGCCGCCGGGCTTCTCCCTCGTCGGGTTCGCCCGCCGGGACTGGGAGAACCAGGACTTCGCCGAGGTGGTGCACGACGCGGTGCGCGAGCACTCCCGCACCCCGTTCCGCGAGGAGGTCTGGCAGCAGCTCGCCGAGGGCATGCGGTTCATCCCCGGCGACTTCGACGACGACGAGGCGTTCGAGCAGCTGCGCAAGTCGGTGGAGGAGCTGGACGCCTCCCGCGGCACCAGCGGCAACTACGCCTTCTATCTCTCCGTACCGCCGAAGTTCTTCCCGAAGGTCGTGCAGCAGCTGAAGAAGCACGGTCTGGCGGACGCCCCGGAGGGCTCGTGGCGGCGCGCGGTCATCGAGAAGCCGTTCGGTCACGACCTGAAGAGCGCCTGCGAGCTGAACGCGATCGTGCACGACGTGTTCGAGCCGGACCAGGTCTTCCGGATCGACCACTACCTGGGCAAGGAGACCGTCCAGAACATCCTGGCGCTGCGCTTCGCCAACCAGATGTTCGAGCCGATCTGGAACCGGTCGTACGTCGACCACGTGCAGATCACGATGGCCGAGGACATCGGCATCGGCGGCCGGGCCGGCTACTACGACGGCATCGGCTCGGCGCGTGACGTCATCCAGAACCACCTGCTGCAGCTGATGGCGCTCACCGCCATGGAGGAGCCGGCCGCGTTCGACGCCGAGTCGCTGCTCACCGAGAAGCTGAAGGTGCTGAAGGCCGTCCGCCTCCCGGAGGACCTGGGCCGGCACACCGTGCGCGGGCAGTACGCGCCGGCGTGGCAGGGCGGCGCGAAGGTGCGGGGCTATCTGGAGGAGGACGGCATCGACCCGGACTCCACCACCGACACCTACGCGGCGGTCAAGCTCGGCGTCGACAACCGCCGCTGGGCGGGCGTCCCGTTCTACCTGCGCACCGGCAAGCGGCTCGGCCGGCGGGTGACGGAGATCGCGGTCGTCTTCCAGCGGGCCCCGCACTCCCCCTTCGACGCGACGGCCACCGAGGAGCTGGGCCAGAACGCCATCGTCATCCGCGTCCAGCCCGACGAGGGCGTCACGGTCCGGTTCGGCTCCAAGGTGCCGGGCACCTCGATGGAGATCCGGGACGTGACGATGGACTTCGCCTACGGCGAGTCCTTCACCGAGTCCAGCCCGGAGGCCTACGAGCGGCTGATCCTGGACGTGCTGCTCGGCGACGCCAACCTGTTCCCCCGTCACCAGGAAGTGGAAGAGTCCTGGAGGATCCTCGACCCGATCGAGGAGTACTGGGCCACGCACGGCAGGCCCGCCCAGTACGCGTCGGGCAGCTGGGGACCGAAGGAAGCCGACGAGATGCTCGCACGAGACGGACGGAGCTGGCGCAGGCCATGAAGATCGACCTGACCGACACCACGGCAAGCAAGATCAACAAGGCGCTCGTGCAGGGCCGCCGCGCCATCGGCACCCCGGCCGTCGGCATGGTCCTCACGATGGTGATCGTCACGGACGAGGAGAACGCCTACGACTCCATCAAGGCGGCCGAGCAGGCCTCCCACGAGCATCCCTCGCGCACCCTGGTCGTGATCAAGCGGCACGCCCGCACCCCGCGCGAGCGCACCCGGTCCCGGCTGGACGCCGAGGTCCGGGTCGGCTCGGAGGCCGGCACCGGAGAGACCGTCGTGCTGCGCACCTACGGCGAGGTGTCCGACCACGCCGACTCGGTGGTGCTGCCGCTGCTGCTGCCCGACGCGCCGGTGGTCGTGTGGTGGCCGGTGGACGCGCCGGAGGTGCCCGCCAAGGACCCGCTGGGCGCGCTGGCCCAGCGCAGGATCACCGACATGTACGCCGTCGAGCGGCCCCTGAAGGCCCTGGAGGCCCGTGCCCGCTCGTACGCGCCCGGCGACACCGACCTCGCCTGGACCCGGCTCACCCCGTGGCGGTCGATGCTGGCCGCCGCCCTCGACCAGGCCCGGCTGCCCGTCACCTCGGCGGCCGTGGAGAGCGAGGCCGACAACCCCAGCGCCGAGCTGCTGGCCCGCTGGCTGGAGGCCCGGCTGCACGTGACGGTCGAGCGGGTGGAGACCGCCGGTCCGGTCGTCACCGGGGTCCGGCTCGGCACCGAGAAGGGCGAGATCGTCATCGACCGGCCCGAGGGCCCGCTCGCCACCCTGACCCTGCCGGGCCAGCCGCCGCGCACCCTCGCCCTGAAGGTGCGCCCCACTTCCGAACTCATCGCCGAGGAGCTGCGGCGCCTCGACGCGGACGAGATGTACGCCGTCGCCCTGCGCGGCGAGGACACCGAGGAGAACGCCTGAGATGTCCGAATCCACCCGGCTCACCCGGCGTCCCGAGTGGACGGCCCTGGAGGACCACCGCGCCGCCTGGCAGGCGCATCTGCGCGAGCTGTTCGCCGACGACCCGGACCGCGCCGAGCGGTACGTGGTGCGCGTCGGTGACCTGCGCATCGACTACTCCAAGCACCTGATCACCGACGAGACGCTGGCGCTGCTGCGCGAACTGGCCGCCGCCACCGATGTGTTCGGGCTGCGGGACGCGATGTTCCGCGGCGAGAAGATCAACACGACGGAGCGGCGGGCGGTGCTGCACACCGCGCTGCGCGCCCCGGCCGACGCGGTGGTCGAGGTCGACGGCGAGAACGTCGTGCCCGGTGTGCACGCCGTGCTCGACAGGATGGCCGCGTTCGCCGAGCGGGTCCGCTCGGGCGAGTGGACGGGTCACACGGGCAAGCGGATCCGCAACGTCGTCAACATCGGCATCGGCGGCTCCGACCTCGGGCCCGCGATGGCCTACGACGCGCTGCGGCCGTACACCGCCCGTGACCTGACGGTCCGTTTCGTCTCCAACGTGGACGGCGCCGACCTGCACGAGGCCACCCGCGACCTGGACCCGGCCGAGACGCTCTTCATCGTCGCCTCGAAGACCTTCACCACGATCGAGACGATCACCAACGCCACCTCGGCCCGCGACTGGCTGCTGAACGGACCGGCCGGGCTCGGCGACGAGAAGGCGGTGGCCCGGCACTTCGTCGCCCTGTCGACGAACGCGGACAAGGTCACCGGGTTCGGCATCGACCCGGACAACATGTTCGAGTTCTGGGACTGGGTCGGGGGCCGCTACTCCTTCGACTCGGCGATCGGCCTGTCGCTGATGATCGCCATCGGCCCGGACCGGTTCCGGGAGATGCTGGACGGCTTCCGCACGGTCGACGAGCACTTCCGCACCGCGCCCCCGGAGGCCAACGCCCCGCTGATCCTGGGCCTGCTGGGCATCTGGTACAACAACTTCCACGACGCCCAGTCGCACGCCGTCCTGCCGTACAGCCACTACCTGTCGAAGTTCACGGCCTATCTCCAGCAGCTGGACATGGAGTCCAACGGCAAGTACGTCGACCGCGACGGGCGGGAGGTCGACTGGCAGACCGGCCCGGTGGTCTGGGGCACGCCCGGCACCAACGGCCAGCACGCCTACTACCAGCTCATCCACCAGGGCACCAAGCTCATCCCGGCCGACCTGATCGGCTTCGCCCGGCCCGCCGCCGAACTGAGCGACGACCTCAAGGCGCAGCACGACCTGCTGATGGCCAACCTGTTCGCGCAGGGGCAGGCGCTGGCGTTCGGCAAGACCGCGGACGAGGTCCGCGCGGAGGGCGTCACCGAAGAGCAGGTCGCGCACCGCACCTTCCACGGCAACCACCCGACGACCACGATCCTCGCGCCCGCGCTGACCCCGTCGGTGCTGGGCCAGCTGATCGCGCTGTACGAGCACAAGGTGTTCGTGCAGGGCGCCGTGTGGAACATCGACTCCTTCGACCAGTGGGGCGTCGAGCTGGGCAAGGTCCTCGCCAAGCGCGTCGAACCGGCGCTCACCGAGGGCGCCGACGTCCCCGGCCTCGACCCGTCCACCGCCGCCCTCGTTGCGGCGTACCGCGACCTCAAGGAAGAGAAGTAATCATCATGCAACTCGGACTCATCGGCCTGGGCAAGATGGGCGGCAACATGCGCGAGCGGATCCGCCGCGCCGGCCACACCGTCATCGGCTACGACCGCAACCCCGAGCTGTCCGACGTGAACGGCCTCGCCGAACTCGTCGAGCGCCTGGACGCGCCCCGCACGGTGTGGGTGATGGTCCCGGCCGGCGCGCCCACCCAGTCCGTCATCGACGAGCTGGCGGACCTGCTGGAGCCCGGCGACACGGTCGTCGACGGCGGCAACTCCCGCTGGAGCGACGACGAGAAGCACGCCGCCGAGCTGGGCGCGAAGGGCATCGGCTTCGTCGACGCCGGTGTCTCCGGCGGCGTGTGGGGCCTGGAGAACGGCTACGCGCTGATGGTCGGCGGCGACAAGGAGCACGTGGACCGGATCCAGCCGATCTTCGACGCGCTGAAGCCGGAGGGGCCGTACGGCTATGTCCACGCGGGCAAGGTCGGCGCGGGCCACTTCGCGAAGATGGTCCACAACGGCATCGAGTACGCCATGATGCAGGCCTACGCCGAGGGCTGGGAGCTGCTGGAGAAGGTCGACTCGGTGACCGACGTCCGCGAGGTGTTCCGCTCCTGGCAGGAGGGCACGGTGATCCGGTCCTGGCTGCTGGACCTCGCGGTCAACGCCCTCGACGAGGACGAGCACCTGGAGAAGCTGCGCGGCTACGCGGAGGACTCCGGCGAGGGCCGCTGGACGGTGGAGGCCGCCATCGACAACGCGGTGCCGCTGCCCGCGATCACCGCCTCGCTGTTCGCGCGGTTCGCCTCGCGTCAGGACGACTCGCCGCAGATGAAGATGATCGCCGCGCTGCGCAACCAGTTCGGCGGGCACGCCGTCGAGTCGGCGAAGAAGTAGACGCCCTGAGGGGATCCGCCGTTCCGCTCGCCTCGTCGCCGAGCGGAACGCCTCCCCCCTCGGGGTGAGTTGACACTGCCCAACGGGCCCGCCAGAGTCGCGGCTGATGGAGATCGACGATCTGACACCGGCCGAACTGCGCGTCTGGCGGGCCTTCGCCCGCGGTGAGCGGGTCGACTTCCGCACCCGCGACGGCGAGGACGCCGCGGACGGCGCCTCCTGGGGTCCCGAACGCACCCTGCGCGCCTCGGTGCTGAAGGCCCTGCTGCTGCGCGCGCCGCAGGAGGACGGCGAGATCGCGGCCATGAAGGTCAGCGGCGCCCGGATCACCGGCCCGCTCGACCTCACCCACGCCCTCCTCGACTCCCACCCGGTCCGCCTCAGCCACTGCCACTTCACCGACCGGCCCGAGCTGTACGGCATCCAGCTGCGCCGGCTCAGCCTGCACGGCTCCGTCCTCCCCGGCCTCGGCCTCGGCAGCGCCCGCGTCGACGGCACCCTGCGGCTGAGCGGCTGCCGGATCTTCGGGCCGGTGCAGCTCGCGGGCACCCAGATATCCGGCGCGCTCTTCCTGGAGGACGCCGAGCTGAGCGCGCCGGACGGGGCGGGGCCGGCGCTCAAGCTCAACCAGGCGGTGATCAGTGACGATCTGTGGGCGCCCCGGCTGCGCGCCCGCGGCGAGATACGGCTGAACGGCGCCTCGGTCACCGGCTCGGTCGACTTCAGGGAGGCCCGGCTCGACCGGGACCCGGACCGGGACATCGTCATCGACGCCCAGACCCTCACCGTGGAGGGGGACTTCCTGCTGCGGGAGGCCCAGGTGCGCGGCTGGGTCGGACTGCGCGGCGCGCGGATCGCGGGCCGCCTGGACCTGTCGTACGCCCGGCTGTCCAACCCCGCCGACGCGGCGCTGCGGGCGACCAGCGCCACCATCGGGGAGCTGTGGCTGCGCCGGGGACCGGCGATGGAGGGCACGCTGAACCTGCGCCGCGCCCAGGTCGAGGTGCTGTTCGTGGAGCCGGAGATGCTGCCGCGGCGGGTGCTGATCAGCGGCCTCGGCTACACCTCCCTCACCCCGCACGAGCCCGCCGAGCGGCGGCTGCCGATGCTGGAGCGGGACGGCGACGGCTATGTCCCGCACGCCTACGAGCAGTTGACCGCCGCCTACCGGCGGATCGGCGACGATCACGCGGCCCGGCTGGTCCAGCTCGCCAAACAGCGCCGGCACCGCTCCACCCTCCCCTGGTACGGCCGGCTGTGGGGCCATGTCCAGGACGCCGCCGTCGGCTACGGCTTCCGGCCGATGCGGGCCTTCGGCTGGCTGCTGTCCCTGCTCGCCGTCGGCTCGGTCGCCTACGCGCTGGAGCCTCCGCCGCCGCTGAAGCCGGGCGAGGCGCCGGACTTCAACCCGGTGTTCTACACCCTCGACCTGCTGCTGCCGGTGATCTCCTTCGGGCAGGAGGCCGCGTTCGCGCCCGAGGGTCGGCACCAGGCGCTGTCGTACGTCCTGGTCCTCACCGGCTGGATCCTGGCGACGGCCGTGGTCGCCGGTGTGTCGCGGACCTTCAACCGGCTCTGACCGCCCCTGGGGGCTCGCCGATCATGCCTGGGCTCCCGGCGCCTGGCACCGCTCGCTGATCCGGCCTGATCGACGAGACAACACCCCCTAGCGCGGCGGGACGCCGTACACCCGCTCGACGCGCAGGCGCAGCACCAGGCGCCGGTCGCGGACCATGGCTGCCCGGTAGTCGTCCCAGTCGGGGTGCTCGCCGCGGACGGCGCGGTAGAGGCGGATCAGTTCCTCGACCGTCTCGTCGTGCGGGTCGCGGGCGACGGGCGAGAGGTCGGCGGTGCCCTCGGCTACCGCGTAGGCCCAGCGGTCGGCGGTGGTGACGTGGTACGAGGCGCGGGGATCGCGGCGCAGGTTGCGGGTCTTGGCGCGGTCGTCGGTGACGGAGACGCGCAAGATCCGCTCGTCCGGGTCGTAGGCGTGGCTGACGTTGGACAGCTGGGGGCGGCCGTCGCGTTTGAGGGTGACGAGCACTCCGTCGTGGCTCGCGGAGAGCAGGTGCAGCAGGGCGTCGTCCTGGGTCATGCGTCGGTCAACCCGTCCGCGGCGGTCCGCATTCCCGCGGCAGTACGAGTAGACAGTGTCTACGGCGACCTGGTAGACACCGTCCATGACGGTGGCGGAAGATCGGGAACCCGGGGGCCTGCGCGCCCGGCTGGTGGAGGTCGGCGTCGACCTGGTGAACCGGGAGGGCGCCGGGGCGCTGACCCTGCGGGAGATCGCCCGCAGGGCCGGGGTCTCCCACGGGGCGCCGCGCCGCCACTTCCCCACCCATCGGGACCTGCTGTCGGCGATCGCCCGGCGGGGCTTCGAGACGCTGGGCGAGCGGGTGAGCGAGGCGGTCGGGGACGGTACGGCGAGCCCGCGCGAGCAGATCACCGCGCTCGGCCGGGCCTACCTGCGGTTCGCGCTGGACCACCCCGGCATGTTCGAGCTGATGTTTCGTCACGACCTGCTCGCGAGCGGGCACTTGCGGCTGCGGGACACCAGTCTGCCGCTGTTCGGCGTCCTGGTGCAGCTGGCCGGCCGGGCCCGTCCCGACGCCGACGCCCGGGCGGTGGCGGGCGCGCTGTGGGCGAACCTGCACGGCATGGCCCAGCTGTGGAGCTGGGGAAGTCTGCAACTCGCCACCGGCAGCGAGGACTTCGGACCGCTGCTGCACATGGCCGTCGACGCCCATCTCGGCCCCGGGCCGGGCCGGTGAACCGCCGTCTGGCGCTGGCGAGCAGCGTCGCGGGGGCCGTGGTGGTCGCCCTGGACGGCACCCTCCTGACGATCGCCCAGCCCACCCTGCAACGGGACCTCGGCGCCTCCTTCGCGCAGGCGCAGTGGACCACGACCGGGTATCTCGTGGCGGTGGCCGCGCTGCTGGTGTTCGCCGGGCGGCTCGGCGACCGGTACGGGCACCGGCGGCTGTTCGGCCTCGGCATGCTCGGCTTCGCCGCCGCGTCGGCCGGGATAGGGCTGGCACCCCACATCGGCTGGGTGATCGCGCTGCGGGTGGCCCAGGGCGTGTGCGGGGCGCTGCTCCAGCCCGCCACGCTCGGCATGCTGCGTGCCGCCTGCCCGCCGGACCGGCTGCGCGGCCCCCTCGCCGCGCGCACCGCCGCGATCGGGGTGGCGGCCGCCGCGGGTCCGCTGCTCGGCGGGGCGCTGGTGACGGAGCTGGGCTGGCGGGCGGTGTTCTTCGCGCACGTCGCACCGGCCGCGCTCTTCGGGCTGCTGGCCCTGACCGCCCGCACCCCGCAGCCGCCGCGCCCCGCCGTACGGCTGGACCTTCCCGGCGCGCTGCTGCTCGCCCTGACCCTGGCCGCCCTGGTGCACGGCCTGGCCGGCGTCGCGGACTCCGGCGGGCTCGCCTCGGCGGCACCGGCGCTGGAGGTCGCCGCCGTCGCCGCCCTGGTCCTCGTCCGGCACGAGCGGCGGACCGCGGACCCCCTGCTGCCCGCGGGCGTGGTGCGCTCCCCGGCCGTCCGGTCCGCGCTCGGCGTGCTGGTCATCGCGTCCGCCGCGCTGCACGGGGCGCTGTTCGTGTGCGTCTACCTCCTCCAGGACACCCTCGGGCTCACCGCGTTCGACACCACCCTGCGCAGCCTCCCCCTGGCCCTGTGCATGATCGCCGCCGCTCCGCTGAGCGCGGTCCTGCTGCGCCGGGCGGGCGCGCGGCGGACGATCGTCACGGCCCTGCTCGTCCTCGCCGCGGGTGTCGCGGCCCTCTCCGCCGCGTCCGCCCTCCTCCCCCTCTCCGCCGGCTTCGCGCTGGCCGGCGCCGGCTTCGGCACGGTGATGGTCGCGGCCACCCACGTCGCCCTGCGGCACGCCCCCGCCGAGTCCTCCGGGGTGACCGGCGGCCTCCAGCAGACCGCGCTGAACATCGGGCCGGCCCTGGGCGTGGCCGCGGCGACCCTGCTGACCCATCTCGGCTCCCTGCGCACCCCGCTGCTCGCCTTCGCCGCGCTGTGCGGGGCGGGCGCGGTGCTCGCGTGCGCACTGCCGGGGCGGGCGGCGCGGGAGGACGCCGAGCCGGCCGGGCGGGACGGGCGGGACGGCGCGGCGGCGGTGGCCGGACGCGAGAGCGGGTGAGGCCGGCGGCGATGCCCGGTGGGCGGGTGGTCACGCACCTGGGCGCGACGGGGGCGGGCGGACGCCCTCCTGGTCGCAGGCCCAGGGCGCGGCGTGCCGCGGGTGAGAGGGACGATGAGGTCTGAGGGCGTCCGCACGGGGTATGCCCGATCGCACCTCGAACGACGCGATCGGAGGAGAGCGATGGCACAGCTGCGCACAGAGGTCGAACCGGAGGCCGTGGGACTGGACGCGCGGGCGCTGGGGCGGCTGGACCGGCACTTCGCCCGGCAGGTGGACGACGGGCGGCTGCCCGGCTTCCTGGTGGCCGTCGCGCGCGGCGGCCGGGTCGCCCACCTCACCACGTACGGCCACCGGGACATCGCCGCCGGGGCGCCGGTGCGGCCGGACACGCTGTGGCGGATCTACTCCATGACGAAGCCGTTCACCGCGGTGGCCGCGCTGCTGCTGGTGGAGGAGGGGCGGCTCGCGCTGGACGATCCGGTGGACCGGTACCTGCCGGAGTTCGCCGACGCCCGTGTGTACGTGGAGGGCTCCGGCGCCGATATGCGTACGCGGCCCGCGGCCGGGCCCATACGCGTCCGGCACCTGATGACGCACACCGCGGGCCTGACCTTCGCCTTCTACCACACCCACCCGGTCGACGCGCTCTACCGCGAGGCCGGTCTGGACTCGTCGGTGGCGCCGGGCACCGACCTGGCGGGCACGGTCGAGGTGTACGCGCGGATGCCGCTGCAGTTCGAGCCGGGGACGCAGTGGAACTACTCGGTGGCCAGCAACGTCCTCGGCCGGATCATCGAGGTGGTGTCCGGGCAGCCGCTGGACGTGTTCTTCGCCGAGCGGATCTTCCGCCCGCTGGCCATGCCGGACGCCGGGTTCGAGGTCGACGGGGAACAGGCGGGCCGGCTCGCCGAGTTGTACGGCGAGAAGGAGGACGGCAGCGGGATCGAGCCGATCCGGGGGCTGCCGCTGCACGGCCGGCCGCGGTTCCTGTCGGGCAGCGGCGGCATGGTGGCGAGCGCGTACGACATCCACCGGTTCATGGAGTTCCTGCGCCGCCGCGGCGAACTGGACGGCGTGCGCCTGCTCGCCCCGCAAACCGTCGACCTGATGACCGCGAACCAGCTGCCCGGCGGCGCCGACCTGCGCTCCTTCGGCAGCCACCCGGCGCACGACGCCCCCGGCAACGCGGGCGTCGGCTTCGGGCTCGGCGTGTCCGTGGTGATCGACCCGTCCCGCACCCAGGCGCCCTCCGGTCTCGGCACCTTCGGCTGGAGCGGGGTGGCGACGACGACGTTCTGGGTCGACCCGAGCCGCGACCTGACCGTGCAGTTCCTCACCCAGCTGCGGCCGCGGGGCTCGCACACCGTGTACCCGGATCTGAAGCGGCTGGTCCACGAGGTGGTCGCACCGCTGTCGTCCCCGTCGTCGGCCCGCTGAGCCGGTGCCTCCGCCGTCGCGGGCGCGGGGGCGGCCCCGCCTCGCGCCGGGGCCGCCCTTGCCGTGACCCGTCCCCGGGCCCGTTCAGGACCAGTGGGCCACCGCGTCCAGATGGGGCAGATGGTGGTCCATCCGCTCCCGCTTGGTGCGCAGGTAGGTGATGTTGTTCTCGCACGGCGGGATGAGCAGCGGGACCTGCTCGGCGACCTGTATGCCGTGCCGCAGCAACGCCTCCCGCTTGCCGGGGTTGTTGGACATCAGCCGCACCGACCGTACGCCCAGGTCCTCCAGGATCCTGGCGGCGGACCCGTAGTCGCGGGCGTCCACCGGCAGGCCCAGCGCCAGGTTCGCCTCGACCGTGTCCAGGCCCTCCGCCTGCAGCGCCATCGCCCGCAACTTGCCGAGCAGCCCGATGCCGCGGCCCTCGTGCCCCCTCAAGTAGACGACGACACCGGCCCCTTCGGCCACCACCGCGCGCAGCGCCGACGCCAGCTGGTCGCCGCACTCGCAGTGCCGTGAGCCGAACGCGTCGCCGGTCAGGCACTCCGAGTGCAGCCGGGTCAGGACACCCTCGGCGCCGAGTTCGCCGTGGACGAGCGCCACTTGCTCCTCACCGCGGTCGTGGTCGAGATATCCGATCGCCTGGAATCGTCCGTACACGGTCGGCAGCGGGGCATTCACCACGCGTTCCACGCCGGTGCGGTGCGCCGGCTTTCCGCCGATGACGCCGATGTTTTCTGTCATGATCTGAGTTCCTCAAACAGAGACGAAAGGCCGTGAAGAAATGAATGATTCGGGTCTGTTGCCGGCGGACACCACGGAGGACGTACGCGCCCGGGGGGCCGGTGTGCCACGGCAGGTCGCCGTTCTTCCGGTGGGGAGTTTCGAGCAGCACGGCCCGTACCTTCCGCTGGCCACCGACACGCTCGTCGCCTGCGCGATAGCCCGGGACATCGCCGCCGCGTACCCGGTGCACCTCCTTCCTCCGGTGACCGTCTCCTGCTCGCACGAGCACGCGGCCTGGCCGGGAACCGTCAGCATCTCCTCGGTGACCCTTCACGCGGTGATACGGGACATGGCGGCCTCGCTGCGCCGGTCCGGCGTCGAGGCGCTGGTGCTGGTCAACGGGCACGGCGGGAACTACGTCCTGGGCAACGTGGTCCAGGAGTCCACCGCGCGCGGCGAGCGCATGGCCCTCTTCCCGGCCCCGGAGGACTGGGAGACGGCGCGGGAGCGGGCGAAGGTGGTGACCTCGCTGCTCACCGACATGCACGCGGGCGAAATAGAGACCTCCATCCTGTTGCACGCGCATCCGGAATCCGTCCGCCCCGGATATGAGTCGGCCGATTTCGTCGCCGACGACCGGCGTCATCTGCTCACCACCGGTATGTCCGCCTATACCGATTCCGGGGTCATCGGGCGGCCTTCCCTGGGCACCGCGGAAAAGGGGAAGGAACTGCTGGCGAGCCTGGTGGATTCCTTCGCCCCCTATTTCGAGCTGCTCACCACCACCGGGCCGGCCGCTTCCGGGCCAGCCGCTTCCGGGCCAGCCGCTTCCGGTGAGGACGCTGCCGCCAGGACGGCCGCCGCCGGGGTTGCGGACCGGGTGTAGCGGCCCGCGGGGCGGCGAGCGGCGACGAGGACCAGGGCGCCGGGCAGGCTCGCGGCGAGGCTCAGCACGCCGTAGACCACGGCGACCGCGAGGCCCTCGCCCGCGCCCAGCCCGGCGGCGCCGAACGACCAGGCGGTGACGCCCTCGCGGGGCCCCCAGCCGGCCACGTTCAGCGGCACGCTCATGGCGAGCAGCGCGAGCACCCCTAGCGGCAGCAGCACCAGGGCGGGGGCGTCGCTGCCGGCGATCCGGGCGGCCACCAGGAACATCGCGAGGTGCCCGGCCAGGACGACCACGGACGCGACGGCGACCTTCGGCCCGTCGCGCCGCGAGCACAGCGCCGCCCGGACCTCCGCCCCGAGCCGTCCACGTGTACGCCCCCTGGGCCCCCGGTTCAGCCGTACGGCCACCCCGACCGCGACCGCGCCCAGCGCGGCGACGGCCACCGGCAGGGCGAGCTGCCGGGCCTCCGCGCACACCGGGGACGGCAGGGCCAGCAGGATGCCCGCGCCGGCCACCGCCAGCACCGCCTGCCCGGCGGCCCGTTCGAGCACCACCGCCCGCACGCCCCGGCCGAGGTCGCCCGCGTCGCGCCCGTGCCGTACCGCCCGGTGCACATCGCCGAGGACGCCGCCGGGCAGGGCGGCGTTCAGGAACAGCGCCCGGTAGTAGTCCGCCACCGCCGGCCCGTACGGCAGCGCGATGCCGAGCCCGCGGGCCACCAGCTGCCAGCGCCACGCGCTGCACGCGGTGGTGACCACGCCGATGCCGGCCGCCACCGGCAGGGCGGTGCCGTCGATCCGCCGCAGACCGTCCAGGAACGGGCCGGTGCCCAGCCGCCAGAGGAGTACGGCGAGGAGGACGGCGCCGGCGGCGGTGCCGAGGTGGGCGCGCAGCGCGCGGGACGGTGTCACGACGCCCCGTTCGCCGGGCGGGGCAGCGCCAGCAGGTCGCTGTGGTGGACCGTGACCCGCAACTCGCCCGCCGCGCAGGCCGCGAGGCGGGCCGCCAGGTACTTCTGGGCGGGCGCGGCGAGTTCGGGGCGCTGCTCGACGGCGGCGCCCACCCAGCCGCGCAGCCACGGCACGATCAGCGCGGCGTCGCCGGGGCCGAGCCGCCAGAGGCTCGGCCGCACCCGCAGGGTCGCGCCGAGGTCGGTGAAGGCCTCGCAGGCCGCGTCGACCGCGTCCGGGCCGAGCAGTCCGGAGCGCCGCTGGTGCGTGTTGAACGCCTCGGTGATCTCCCCGTCCAGCGGGTCGCGCGGGGTCAGTTCGACCCGGCCGGCCACCGACAGCGTCAGCAGCGCCGGGCAGCCGGCGCCCGCGCAGGCGGCGGCGAGGGTGTCGACCTCGTCGCGGGTGAGGACGTCGAGCAGCGCGGACGCCGTGACCAGGGAGGCGCCCGCGAGGGCGTCGGGGGTGAGGATGGCGAGGTCGCCGCGCCGGGTCTCCACCGTGACGCGGCTGCCGTCGGCGGCGGAGCGCGGGGCGGCCACGGCCGCGAAGTGCAGCAGGTAGGGGTCGCGGTCGTGCAGCACCCAGTGCTGCGCGCCGTCGAGCCGGGGCGCCAGCCACCGGCCCATCGAGCCGGTGCCGCAGCCGAGGTCGTGCACGACGAGCCCGCGGGAGCGCCCCGGCAGGTTGGCCAGCCGGATCCGCAGCGGGTCCAGCAGCTCACCCGACCGCGCCGCCGCGTCGGCGCCCTCCCGCAGCCGCAGCCACTCGGGCGCGTACCGCGGCGCCTCTTTGGAGCCGCTGTCCTCGCGCAGCCGCACGGTGGGCCGCTCCCCGGGCCGCCCTGCCGCCGGCTCGGCCGGTCCCGCACCGGGGATCACCGCGGACGCCCCCGGCTCGGCCGGACCCGCACTGGCGATCGCCGCGGGGACCGCCGGCTCCCGCGTCGCGCCAGGTGGCATGTGCGCCGCCCCGGCGCCGTCCGGTCCGGCGGCCGGCGGCGCGGCCGGGTCCGGGTCGTCCCCGGCTCGGCCGTCCGGCGGCGGCAGGGGCGCCGTCGCCTCGGCCGGTGCGAGCCGGGACCGGGGTTCGTGTGCCGTCGTGGTGGTGGTGTCGGTCATGCCGCCCTCCGGGGTGCGCTGGGGAGCCGGCCGAGGATGCCGGCGAGGGAGCGGGCGGTGGTGGCCCAGCCGTCGAGGGCGGCGCGGCGGCCGCGTGCGGCGGCCTTGAGGCGGCGGCGCACGTCCGGCTCGCCGAACCAGCCGCGCAGCTCCGCGGCGAGCGCGGCCGGGTCCTCCGGCGGGACGAGGATGCCGGGCACCCCGCCGTCCGGGGCGCGGCCGACCGCCTCCGGGAGGCCGCCCACGTCCGTGGCGAGCACCGGGATGCCGCGCGCCAGGGCCTCCGTGACCGCCATGCCGTACGTCTCGGCGTACGACGTGAGGACCATCAGGTCGGCCGCGGCGTAGCTGGCGTCGAGGACGGCGCCGGACTGCGGTCCCGCGAGGTGGATGCGGTGGGTGAGGCCGTGGCTGTCGATGAGGGCCCGGAGCCGGGCGACGTACTCCGGGTCCTGGGTCAGCCCGCCCACGCACACACAACTCCACGGCAGGTCGGGCACGGTGGCCAGGGCCTCCACCAGCCGGTGCTGGCCCTTGCGCGGGGTGACCGCGGCGACGCACAGCAGCCGGGACACGCCGTCGGTGCCGGGCGCGAGGGGCGCGATGTCGGCGCCGGGGGCGGCGGCGTGCACGCGGTCGGGGGCCAGCCCGTGGTGGGCGACGAGCCGGCGGACCGCCCAGTCACTGGTGGCGATCACCGCGGGGACCGCGCGCAGGACCGCTCGCTCGCGGGCGTCGAGGTCCGCGGCCGTCTCGGGCGCGAGGCCCGTCTCGTCGCCGAGCGGGAGGTGGACGAGGACGGCGAGCCGCAGCCGCTCCGCCTCCGGGACGATCACCTCGGGGACACCGCAGGCGACGAGCCCGTCGAGCAGGACGACCGCGCCGTCCGGCATCTGCGCGAGTACGGAGGCGAGTTCGGCGCGCGCGGCGGCCTCCGGGCGGGGCCACGCGCCGGCCACCGGATGGCGCTGCACCTGCCAGCCGAAGCCGGGCAGGTCCAGGCAGATCCGCCGGTCGTAGGCGTTGCCGCCGCTGGGCGCGGAGGGGTCGTCGACGCCGCCCGGCAGGACGAAGTGCACGGTGCGCAGGGACATCCGGACGATCTCCGCGCCCGACAGGGCGGGGGCCTGGACGGGGACGTAGCCGAGCGTGGGCTGTTCGGTCACGGCGTCCGTCACAGGGCACGCTCGTAACTCGCCCAGGCGACATGCGACTCGTGCAGGGTGACCGTGATGCCCGCGATGCCCCGGGCGCCCTCGCCGAGCGCGCCCTTGTGCACCCGCTCGGCGAGCCGGTCGGCGATGACCTTCGCCAGGAACTCCGTGGAGGTGTTCACCCCGGCGAAGTCGGGCTCGTTGTCGAGGTTGCGGTAGTTCAACTCGGCGACCACCGCGCCGAGTTCCCGAGTGGCCAGGCCGATGTCGACGACGATGTTGTCGTCGTCCAGCTCGGGCCGCCGGAAGGTGGCGTCCACCAGGAACGTCGCTCCGTGCAGGCGCTGCGCGGGGCCGAAGACCTCGCCGCGGAAGCTGTGGGCGATCATGATGTGATCGCGGACGGTGACACTGAACAAGGGAACGCCCCTTCGGGTGCGGTGCATCGATGCCGACTAGTACGGCTGATGACCTTCCCGTGTTCAGCGGAGGTCAGGCCGGGTAGCGCACCCGGTGGCACAGCGCGGGGATCCGGCCGTCCGCCAGCCGCGGCAGCACGTCCGGCAGCTCCTCGAAGGCGCACTCACCGGTGACGAGCGCGTCGAGCGCCGGGTCGGCGAGCAGGTCGAGGGCGAGGGCGAGCCGGTCGCCGTACGAGCGGCGGGCGCGGCGGGCCGGGGAGACGGTGCCGACCTGGCTGCTGCGCAGGGTGATCCGGCGGGCGTGGAAGTCCTCGCCGAGCGGCACGCTCACCCGCCGGTCGCCGTACCAGCTGAGTTCGAGGACCGTGCCCTCGGTGGCGACGAGTTCGAGGCAGCGGGCGAGGCCCTGGTCGGTGGCGCTGGCGTGGACGACGAGGTCGCAGTCGCCGAGCGCGTCGGCGGGGGCGGCGAAGCCGACGCCGAGGGCCTCGGCGGTCTGTTCGCGGGCCGGGTCGGTGTCGACCAGCTGGACGCGGACCCCAGGGAAGCGGGCCAGCAGCGCGGCCACCGAGCAGCCGACCATGCCGCCGCCGACCACCGCGATCCGGTCGCCGACCAGGGGTGCGGCGTCCCACAGCGCGTTGACCGCGGTCTCCACGGTGCCCGCGAGCACGGCCCGTTCGGCGGGCACGTGGTCGGGGACGGGGGTGACGGCGGAGGCGGGGACGACGTAGCGGGTCTGGTGCGGGTGCAGGCAGAAGACGGTACGGCCGGTCAGTTCGGCCGGCCCTTCCTCGACGACGCCGACGGAGAGGTAGCCGTACTTCACCGGCCCCGGGAAGTCGCCTTCCTGGAACGGCGCCCGCATCGCCGCGTACTGGCTGCGCGGCACACCGCCGCGGAAGACCAGCGTCTCCGTGCCCCGGCTCACTCCCGACCACAGCGCGCGCACCACCACCTCCCCCTCGGCCGGGTCCGCGAGCGGGGCGTCGCGTATCTCTCCGTGGCCCGGAGCGGTGAGCCAGAACGCACGTGCGGTGCGCGTCATCGGCGGTCCTCCTGAACGGTCGGCCAGTGGTGCACGTACCGAGATGGCACAGGCCGCGCACGGTACGCGGCGTTGATCGACTCTGTCACACGGCCGGAGGATGTGCGGTGGCCCTGAACAACACATACGGTGCGAGGCCGGTCCAGCAGGAGGCCGCGGTGGGCGCGGGGATACAGATCCTGCTGCTGGCCCTGCTCGGCGCGGCGACCGGGCTGGGCCCGGCGGGCTGGCTGACCGGACTGGTCTTCGCCGTCGCCGGCTGGGCGGTCCTCGCCCGCGCCGTGCACCGCTCCGCACTCGCCTCCTTCGGCCCCGCGAACCGCGTCACCCTCGGCCGTGCCGTCCTGGTCGGCGCGGTCACGGCCCTGGTCGCCGACGCGTTCCGCGGCGCGCCGCCCGTCGCACTGCTCGTCGGTCTGACGGCCGTGGCCCTCGTCCTGGACGGTGTGGACGGCAAGGTGGCGCGGCGGACCGGGACGTCGTCGGCGCTCGGGGCGCGCTTCGACATGGAGGTCGACGCGTTCCTCATCCTCGTGCTGAGCGTGTACGTGTCCCTGGAGCTGGGGGTGTGGGTGCTGCTGATCGGCGGCATGCGCTACGCGTTCGTCGCCGCGGCCCGTTTCTGCCCGTGGCTGAACGCTTCCCTGCCGCCGAGCACGGCCCGCAAGGCGGTCGCCGCGGCACAGGGCGTGCTCCTGCTGCTCGCCGCCTCGGGGCTGCTGCCCGGCGCGGCCGCCGCGGGGGTCGTGGCGGTGGCGCTGGCGCTGCTGGTGTGGTCGTTCGGGCGCGATGTGCGGTGGCTGTGGCGGAGGTCGCGGGCGACGCGGCCGACGGGAGCGACCGCGGTGACGGTGACGGGCGTGAAGGGAGTGACGGGGGTGTCGGCTTCGGCGCGGGTGCGGCCGGCCCTGCCGGCCCGCCCGGCCCGCCCGGCCCGCCCGGCCCGGCCGACGGCGCCTGCGGCGGCGGCTGCGGCTGCGGCTGCGGCTGCGACGGCGCGGGTCGCGCCGGTGGAGCCGAGGGAACCGGTCGCGGCGGCGAGGGCGGCGGTAGCGGTCTCAGACCACCTCGTCGTCGTCCAATCCGCCCCGTAGCCCCCACCAGTCCAGGCCGGCGTAGATCCAGGCGGTGCGGCCGCGGGGGAAGCCGAGGCAGTCGGCCTCTCCCCGGTGGACGGCCACCAGGGTGTCCGTGCCGCGCCACCAGGTGTCGGCCAGCCCGCGGACCTCGCGCACGGGCTCGTACCCGTCGAGGTCGACGCGTTCCACGTCCTCGCCGACGACCCGGGTGATACGCCGGGCTTCCCGGGACGCGTGGTGGTGCAGGGCGACCGACTCCACCCAGCCCTCCACGCCGGCGTGCAGCGGCGTCCATCGCTCCCCGTCGATGCCGAACTCCCCGCCGGGGCCGACCATGAAGGAGTACGGCAGCGCCGTCCGCGGTGACCCGGCCTCGAACCACCAGTCGCCGGGCGCCCGTTCCTCGGGCGAGTGGGCGCTCAGGGGCAGGGGGCCGCCGTCGTACAGGGGCGCGGGCGGCAGCACCAGGCCGCCCCAGCGCTCGTGGAAGGCCGTCATCCGGTCGACCACGGCCGCCGGGACGCCCCGGTCGAGGTACCGCTGCCGCTTCTCCCGGCTCGACCCGGCGTCCACGTGGACCGCGTGCGCGCCGAGGAAGGACCGGGCTCGCCGGGTCAGGCCGTCGGGCAGGCTGCGCTTCACCCGGCGGATGCTACGCGGCCCGGCGCGGCAGCAGCGCCACCGCCCCCGCCGGTACGGCCGCCGGCACCAGCCACGGCACGGCCGCGGGTCACCCCGCGTCCAGCAGGGTGCTGGTGGCCGGGCTGCCGCCGGCATGATCGGGCCGGAGGCCGAGGAAGCCGTCTGGGCCCCACGGACAGCTGCCCAAGCCCTGGGAACGCAGCGCCTTACCGCCCCATCGGTATCTCGAAGTGGACGATCCCCTGCCCGCCCCCGGCGTCCTCGCGCTCGTCCCACACGACCTTGGCGAGCGACCGCCAGAAGCCCTCCGCACCCGGCACCGACGGATCCGTGTGCAAATAGACGGCCCGATACCCGCCGTCCGCCTCCGCGAACGCCACCAACTCCGCGACCAGTCGCCGCGCGAGCCCGCGCCTGCGGTGCTCCGGCCGGACGTACACCCGCCGCACCTGCGCGGTCGTCCCCGACGGGAACCACTCGGCGACCTGCCTCGGGTTCGGCGGATGCGCGGGGCCGCGGGCGTCGAGCGCGGCGGTGGCGACGACGTCCCCGCTGTCCTCTTCGACCGCCACCAGCAGGGTGTGGCGCTCAGGGGCCAGGTAGGCGGCGGCCGGATCGATGATGTCGCCGTGCCAGCGGGGCACGTACCCCGTGCCGAAGTCGCGGTACACGGTGTCGAGCATCACCGCCCGGGCGGCGTCCAGGTCTGCTGGGGTTGCCGGCCTGATGGTGTAGTCGCGGGGTTGCACTTGCGCATCATATGCAACAAAGGTGCTGATCGATGCGGGGCGGCCCGGGTACGCCGACCCCGCACCGTCGCTTAGACGAAGACCCAATCACGCTCCACTCGGGCCAGCTTCACGAACCGCCCTTTCTCCCCGACCCAGGGATGTGGCGTACGGAACCGCGTCATGTTGTCCATGGACACGACCACAGCGTCGAGCTGCTGCGCCACGTTCAGGACAGCCTGGGGCGAGGCGGAGGGAACGGTCACGATAAGTCCCTCGTCGATCGCCCGGTCCACCAGGTGCCGCTCGTCGTATTCGACGGCGTCAGCCAGGTCGGTACCGATCACGGTGACGACACGGTGGTCCGGGAAACGACGTCGGATCGCAGTCAGGGCCGAACCCAGCAGTCGCATGCTGGGGGCGCGCGGCGAGGCAGCGGTGCGCCCTGCCGTCATGATGCCGCGACCGTCGACGACCAAGGCGGGAGAGTCGGCGCCCGCCGGTTCCTCCGCGGCCTGTGTCTCGAATGACACCACCTCCTCGTAAGACGGCTGGGGGACAGCGACGGGAACGGCTGGTTCGTCGATGCGCCGGAGCAGCCGTTCCAGCTCCCTGTCGAGTCCGTGGGCGATCGGCGTACCGTCGGGACCGAAGCAGTCGAGTTCCTCGTCGAGGATGACGGTGCCGCTGTGCCTGGCCTTGGCATGGACCTTGAGGATGCCGCTGCGGTCGTAGTGGTAGTCGACGTCGAACACGTTGCTCGACGGGTCAGCGTTCGGCTGGGGCACCGGAAGTTCCAACCGGGCGAGCGGAAACGTCCGCTCGTCGTCCGCGGCTCGTTTCCCGTCGCCCTCGACGATCTCCAGGACCACCTTGGAAGCCCCGCGCACCGCGGGCATGGCACTGCGAGTGCCGCGCGCCGGCAGCGTCGAGTAGCGCGGAATCAACGTGGCGAACCCGCGCTGACCGCCCGCCTCGAAGGACAGACCGAGGTCATGGCTGGTGGCAACCGAAATGGTGGTGTCCGGAACCAGGCCGTCGATCTCGGCGGCCGTGATGGCCGCTCCACGAGCGACAGCGGTCATCGGCTTGCACAGGCGGGCGTCCACCACCTCACGCCCCAGCGCCCGCTCTACCTCCCTGCGTACCAACGGAATCTGCGAGGTGCCACCGATCATCAAGACGGCGTCGAGGTCGTCGGCGGTGAGCCCCACGTCCTGCAGACACTCCTCCAAAGGGATGAGCGCGCGGCGCACCAGCGGCTGCACCGCCTCCTCGAACTCCTCGCGGTGGATGACCACAGGAGCATGGCCCCCGAGCGGCTCGAAGAGCACCTGATCCGTGTCCGGCTGCGACAATGCGATCTTGGTCAGCTCGACATGACGCCGCCAGCGGCGAGCCTCCTGCCGCGTCAGGCGCTCGGGGTGGGTGCCGAGTTTGGTGAGCACCAACTTCACCAGTTCCTCGTCGAACTCGAGCCCGCCGAGGGCGGTGATCCCGCGCGAGGCCATCTCGTCGAAGATGCCGTCGTAGTGCTCGAGGACGGTGACGTCAATTGTGCCGCCGCCCCAGTCGAAAACGAGGAACCGGCCCTCCCCGGGAAAGTCGTGGGCATAACTGATCGCCGCTGCCGTCGGCTCGTTGATCAGTGCCTTCACCTTGATTCCGGCGAGCCGTGCCGCGGCCCGGGTACGGTAGCGCGCGGCTCCGGTGGCGTTCGCCGGCACCGTGACGACCGCCTCTTCCATGTCCCGCAGGTTCCGGCGCACGCCGGCCCGCATCCGGTCGAAGAGCGCGGCGGCCACCGCGGTGCTGCGGAACGGCTCATCGCCGAGCCAGACCTCGTGTTCCTCCGGCACCGTGCCCGCCGGGGTGAGGCCGCCCTCCTCCATGGCGCGCGGCCGGGAGGCCAGCATGCGCTTGACCGCGTCCTGCGGCTCTGCCGTCTCACACTTGGCCGACCAGCCGAAGACCAGCGTTCGCTGGATGTCCCGCAGTGAAACGACGGACGGGAAGAGTTCGTCGAAGCCGGGCCTGTTCCACTCGGCGGGCAGGGCGGCGCTGTCCACCCGGACTACCTCGGTGGCGCTGCCCGTCCACCGGGCGACGACGGAGTTGCTCGTACCGAAGTCGATGCCGTACGTCATCGGTCGGCACCCCCTTCCGGGTCGGACAAAGCAAGTTCGGACGGTAGCCGTCTCATCTCCCCACGCTGGATGACCCGGCCGGTCCGGCTGTCGACATAGGCCGGGGCGAGCACTTCGAAGGCGGTGCTGCCCACATGCTCAGCCGGGTTGATGAGGTTGAAGGCACCTGGGTCGGGGGCAGTGACACGCGTCAGTCCGGAGCGACGCATCTCTTGTTCCACCCGCAGCCGAACCGAGGAGATGTCTCCTGCCGTCTGCGCCGTGCGGTCGATCAGGGCCAACTGTGCCAGGTGCTCCTCGTGAACCCTCGTCGCGTTGAGCACCGCCGTGCGCAGTGCCTCGTCCACCGCTGCCTGGACGGCCTGCTGCACCAGCGTGCCCATCTTTCCCGCGGTCGACTGCGCGCCCGCGATGGCTGCGTCCAGTTCAGCGGTGAGCCGTCGACCGACTTCTTGAGCCGCGCTGGCCCCGGCCTTCATCGCCGCGCGGTCCACCTTCGCCGCGATCTTGTCGCTGAGGATGCGGAACATCACCTCGGGGTCCGAGCGCGGATCGACCAGCGGGCCCGCCTCGGCTGCCGGGTCGGACGAGTCCGCCACGGCCTCGTCGACTCGCTGGTCACTCGGCCGTTCCAGCCGTGATGCATCAGGGTTGTTGCGTTGCCGTCGCTGGGTCGTCGCACTGCTGTCCGTCCGGGACCGGGAACGCCTCTTGCTCTTGTTGCCAGGCTTGCCACGCACTCCTTCGAATTCCGGGATCCGACGAGGCTCGGACGCCGGTTTTTTGCGGGGGTTCTGGTTCGAAGGCATCAGTGCTCGTTCCTCAGTCTTCCGGCACAGCGGCCGATGATCTCCTTGGCCGCCTCGGCGGCGGTCCATGACTTTTCCTGCTCGGTACTGGGCTTCGTACGGCGTGCCATCGGCTGCGGGTCCGGCTGCAACAGGGGACTGCGGTCGTCGGGCACCCAGAGGAACCGCTCGTTCAACGGAATGTCGTACAGAGTCTCCCCGGCCTCACCGAGCCGTCGCGCCGTCTCGATGCGTCGAATGCGATCCTTCGCGCCGTTGATGTACTCGAGTCGCTCCGCTGGTACCTGTCGCCGCAGATCGCGCCATCCCTGCACCCACTCCGTGGAACCGTGCTCGACGCACAGGGCCAGATAGGGGTTGAGGACCTCACTGGGCTTTGACTTGAGCCTCAGCGACTGCAGCAGCTCGCTGAGGGAGCGCAGCCGGTGCCGTTGCCTTCCGTCCACTCCTCCGCGCTGCTTGCCCCCTCGCTTCAGCACGTCTTCCAGGAGGCCGACGCCTTGGTCGAGTCGGTCCCGCTCACCGGGGCGTGCGTAGAGGAACATCAAGTAGGCCTGCACAGCCCGCGCTTCTCGATCCGCGTTGCCGGCAGCGCCCCGGGACTCCGGGTTCCGGAGCACAGCGGCCTGTTGCAGGGCGGCCCGCACCACGGTCTCCGTTTGATCCGGTTCACATGCCATGGCCCAATGGATGTCGTCCAGCAATCGGTAGAGACGACGGGTGCCGGCCCAGTAGTGGAAGGGCGTACTGCCGGAGATCAGGCGGCCGTCAGGAACGCAGTCCTCCAGGAGACCGAACAGCGATCGGTCCCGGCCGAGACGGCCGTCCACAGGTCCACCCTGCCGGATGCGCCGGAGGGACAGCAAGAGATCTGCGAGGTCCACGGGAAGGTCTCCGGCGTGCGAGGCCGCAACGTCCACAACGGAGGCGTCTCCGGCGAGAAGAGCGGAACGCAGACTCCACTCGTCGTGGCGGCCATCGACCGGATCGACCGTGCCGCCCGCCGCCAAGGCACGGCGACGTTTTTCGTCGTGCCACTCCAACGCTTCCACGTCGGCGTCACTGAGCCGTCCCGGGTCCAGGCGTGCCGTCAGATAGCCGGTCCGTTCCCCCACCCCGGGCGCCAACTGCGCGAGCACCTCTCGGCGGAGGGCCCCCTGGTCGACCAGGTCGTCGACGACCGGTAGCGGCAGGCGCTCGGCGAGTCGTTGCCACGCCACCGCGGCAAGCAGGCCATGCCTCTGTGCTTCAGTGGCCTCGAGATGGAGCTGCCAGGCGTCGAGGGAGGTCGGTTCGGTCCGGGGGGCGGGCAGACGCCCGGAGCGCAGTGCCTCAGCGCGTGAACGGTCCTCCTCACTGAGGACGCAAAGGCCGCCGCTCGCCAGATCGAGAAGATGACCGAGAGCGGTCAGCGGTTCCGCACGGCGCAGCAGTTCGACCGTCTCGAGCGCCATGGTCCCCAGCGGGTCGCCGGACGCAGAGGCACGAGTGCGCATGCCTTCGAGCCACGCTGGTTCCTCACCGAGTTCCTCGAGTACTCGTTCCAGTACATGAGTGACGCGCGTCGGCAGCCGCACCAGCGAAGGAGCTGGATTCACCGCAGACGGGGCATCAACCGGCTCGACCGACAGGTTTTCCGCACGCGCACGGCGCCGTGCGTGCAGGGGCGCGACGGCCCCACTCTCGCGGGCGCGTCGACGCTGTTCCCGTCGTGCCAACTCCGCGCGCCTCAGCTCTTCGAGATCCGCTGAGGCAGCCGACTCGCTGGTCATCGGCTCATCCCTCCCCACCCCCGTGCCCGCCCGGCCCTCCCCGATCGACGCGGTCACGGTGATCGACCTGATGGTAAGGCAGACAACAGGTGCCTTCGTAATTGCATGTCACACGCCGCCAGGGGATACCGCGCTCAGCCGGATACGCGGCTTCCTGGACGTCTCCCTGGGCGGGTCAGCCGACCCGCTGCCACTCCTGGCACCGGTTGGTCTTGAAGTACTCGCCGTCGTTGAGGGTCACCCGGCCCGGCCCTTGGAGGTTGTTGTTCGCGATGATCGCCCCGAACTCGCCACTGGCGTCCTTGGCCCGCTCCCAGTAGCAGCCCCACTCGTCCTCCGGACCCACCGTCTTGTAGGTGCCGGCCTTGATGTCCTCCCCGACCGAGTATTCGCCCTCGCCGGAGAATCGGGTCGCCGGACCGGGGGCCTTCGTCTGCTTGGGCTTGGCGATGACCGTCTCAGTGACGGTGGGCGCGGGTTCGGGGGCTACGGCCTCGGCAGTCTCGGTGACGGTGACAGTGGGGCGAGGCCCAGCGTTGCCATCGGCGCTCTTCTTCTCGGTCTCCGCCGAACCACTGCTGCTGCCGATACCGACTCCGACGAACAGAGAAACAAGGGCGACCGCCCCGTACTTCAGCCACCGTCTGGGACCCCAATCGGGCTTTGCGGGGCTTACGGGCGCGTCGAGGCCGAGGGGGCCCTGCGGTCCGTACTCGGGCGGCGGGGAGGGCTGCTGGAAGCTCATGGCCGTACTCCGTTCCGGAGGTGCCTGTCTTCGGGTATGCGCGATGCGATCGGGATGCGCGGCGCGACAGCCGCCTCGGTTCGGCCCCTTCCGCGATCGGGTGGGCCGTGGCCGTGCCGGGGCTCAGAGGCCGCGGATCCTCCGGCCCGCCTCGGTGGCGGGGTAGAGGATCGCGTCGGCGACCCGGCCGCCGGAGTCCTTCACCCCGCCGCTGAAGTTGAGGCGGCCGGAGGTGCCGGTCTTGGCCGCGACCCCGTCCCAGTACTTCGCCTCCCGCTCCCAGCGGATGCCGTCGAGGAGGCGGACCAGGTCGTCCGTACGGAAGGCGGACGCCGGGTCGGACCACGGCATGGCGTGGTGGACGGCGATGCCGATGCCGGCGAGGACGGCCGGCGCGGTGATGGCGGTGCGCTCGATGAAGTCCCGGGCGTGGCGGGTGATCAACTCCCCGAGGACCGGTACGACCGCGGCCTCGACCTGCTCGGTCCGGTACCCGGCCGGCAGCTCGTCCTCGTGTACGGACTCGGCGGACCTCTGCAGACCGTTCCGTCCGTAGAGCGCAGTGACGACGAGGGCCCGCAGCGCGGAGAGGGTGACGACCTCACGGTCGCTCGCGGACACCTGTCGCTTGCTGACATTGACGAGTCGCGCGAACGGAACCCGCTGCCCGTCCACGTCCACCCTGACCGAGTCGGCGACCAGATGCGCGAGCCGGGTGCCGAAGTCGCGCTGGTCCATGGACATCGCGAGGTTCTTCGCGACAGCCACACCCTGCACGTTGCGGTCGTAGAAGATCTGCCGCGCGTCCGCCGGAGCAAGGTCGATGTACAGCTCGAAAGGGATGCGCACCTGGCTGAGTTCCGGGTACGTCAGACCGTACGCCTCGGGGTCGTCGTAGAGGTCGTGCCAGGCGGTGGTCTGGGTCTCGCCGTCGATGGCGATGACCATCGTTCCCGGCGCGATCGTGAGGGTCCGCAGGCCGCTGCCGGGGACGAGTTCGTCACTGATGGCGGCGAGCGGTCCGGCGTGCCACAGGGTGACCGGCGGCGTGGACCAGGCAGCACCGAGCTCGCCCTTGAGACCGGCAGCGATGTACTCGGCGTAGGGGCGGACGTTCTTGCCCTTCTGCGAGGACTTCAGCGTGCGCTGCACAGTGGCCCTCATCTCCGCGTGACGTCGCACCAGGCCCGAGGCCGCCTTGAGCTTGCGCGGGTCCTCCTCGGCACGGGGCGAGGGCACGAGCTGGACGAGCGTCGGAACGGACATGGTCCCCACGACGGCGTCGGAACGGAACGGCGCGACCGTGAGCTGGGTTCCCTCGATCACGGCGGTCGGCATGGTCAGGCTCATGGGACTTCCCCCGAACTGTCTCGATGACGTGCCCGCACGGCACGCACTCCCTAGCTGGAAGCGTCTCCAGGTAAGCACTGCACTGAAAGCACTGTCAAACGCATTGACAGACTTGACGCCTGTTGTAAGTTGTTGACTGTCCCCATACGAGAGGCCCGGACACGCGCCATGCCCCAACCATCCGCCCAGGTGACTGCCGCCGAGATCTCCCGCATCGCGGGAGTCACGCGCGCCACGGTCAGCAACTGGCGCCGTCGGCACGAAGACTTTCCCGAGCCGTCCGGAGGCACGGAGAGCAGTCCCCTGTACGACCTGGAGGCCGTGCGGGCCTGGCTGGCCTCACGCGGGCACCCGTCGGCGGCGAGTCCCTCGGAGGAGCTCCGCACGGTTCTCCGCCTGCACGCGCAGGAGGGCGGCGTGCCCGAGAGCCTGCCGCTCCTGGTTCTGGCGTCGGCGGGCCGCTCAGCGCAAGAGCTGAGCGACATCACACGGCTGCCGGACGCGGCACTCGCCGCCCGCGCGCTACAGGACGCGACGTCCGCGGCCGACGCCGTGCCGACCGCGGAGACCGCTCGTTTCGAGGCGGGCGACGCGGCGGTGCTCCGCGCGCTGTACGCGTGTGTACGCGAGGAGGGCGGCCAGGCCGCGCTGGGCGTGCTCGCGGAGCGGGAGCTGGAGGACAGCGCCGCGTCTGGCGCCTACCGCACCCCCGCACCGCTGGCGGACCTGCTCGCCCGCCTGATCCCCGGCGCCCCGGCTCGTGTCCTGGACCCGGCCTGCGGCAGCGGCACCCTGCTGGCGACCGCCGCCCGCCGGGGGGCTCGTGAGCTGTACGGCCAGGACACGCTCCCCGTACAGGCCCGGCGCAGCGCCGTGAGCCTGCGCTTGACGGCCCCGGAGGCCGCGGTCACCGTACGCGCCGCCGACAGTCTCCGCGCCGATGCCTTCCCTGGTCTGCTCGCTGACGCGGTGCTGTGCAACCCGCCGTACGGCGTGCGGGACTGGGGCCACGACGAGCTCGCGTACGACCCGCGCTGGGCGTACGGCGTGCCGGCCCGCGCGGAGTCGGAGCTGGCCTGGGTGCAGCACGCGCTCGCCCACCTCGTCCCCGGCGGTTACGCGGTGCTGCTGCTGCCGCCGGCCACAGCCGGGCGCGCGTCGGGGCGCCGGGTACGGGCGGAACTCGTACGCAGCGGCGCGCTGCGCGCGGTGATCGCGCTGCCGGTCGGTGCGGCGGTGCCGCTGCACGTGGCGCTTCAGGTGTGGGTGCTGCAACGGCCCGAGCCGGGCGGCCCCGAGCGCAAGTCGGTGCTGTTCGTGGACACGGCGGCGGACGCGGCGACCGGCACGGCGACGGCGGCCGGACGCGGGGGAACGGCGCTGACAGCGCGCACGCGGGGCGAAAGCCGCTCCGCCTCCGTCGACTGGGAGGGAATCACGGCGCGCGCCCTGGACGCGTGGCGGGCGTTCAGGAAGAGCCCGGACACCTTCGAGGGCGAACCCGGTGTCGCGCACGCGGTCGGCGTGGTGGATCTGCTGGACGACGTGGTGGACCTGACCCCGGCACGGCTCGTCCGGGCGTCACGGGCCGAGGTCGACCCGGCGGAACTGTCGGCCGAAGTCGACGCCGCGCGCCGGAACCTCGCCGAGGCCGCGCGGTCCCTCGCGCGGGCGGCGGGCCATGAGGGCTGGAGCGCCGCGGGTGCCTCGGCCCGCGAGTGGCGGACGGCGACCGCGTCCGACCTCGCGCGTGGCGGGGCGCTCACCCTGCTGCGGACACAACCGGACAGCGTGCGCCCCCGCACAAAGGCCGCAGGCGGTGGGTTCGACGGGGGCGGGAGACCCGAGACTCGGGCGGTGCTCACCAGCTCGGACATCGCGACCGGGTCAGGGCCCACCGGCGACCGGACGGGGCTGTCCGACGACACGGCACCCGTGATCGCCGTCGGGGACGTCCTTGTACGGGCGGTCGCGAGCGCGGACGGCCCGATGGCCCGGGTCGCGGGCGACGAGGACGCCGGGGCGCTGCTCGGCCCCCACATCCACCTGTTCCGGCCGGACCCGGCCCGCCTGGACGCCTGGTTCCTCGCCGGGTTCCTGGGGGCGGAGGAGAACATCGCGGGCGCGTCGACGGGCAGCACGGTGCTGACGGTCAGCCCGGGCCGGCTGCGCGTGCCCCTGCTGCCGCTGGAGGAGCAGCGGCGGTACGGGGAAGCGTTCCGGCACGTGCACGAGCTCCGGGCGGAGGCACGGCGGGCGACCCTGCTGGCGGAGGAGACGGCACGGCTGCTGGCGGGCGGGCTCACGGGCGGGCAGCTGCTGCCGTCGCGGGACGCGGCGGAGGCGGGTGGCCGGGGTGGCGATGCACCCCATTAGGCACACCGCTTCTCACACATAGACCACACTTGTCGGACCGTCCTAGGCAGACCGATCTCCTCGGACGGTGGGGTTGGGACATTTCGGAAGGAACCTGGGGATCCAGTTGAACAGCAGTAAGCACACGGAGTTGGCGAACCACGCGTGGTCCGTCGCCGACCTCCTGCGGGGGGACTACAAGCAGTCCGACTACGGCAAGGTCATCCTGCCGTTCACGGTGCTGCGGCGACTGGAGTGCGTGCTGGAACCGACCCGCGAGAAGGTCGCCGAGATCGCGGAGCAGTACAAGGACGGCGACATCGACCCGGACCGCTTCCTGCGCCGGGCCTCGGGCCACGCCTTCTACAACCGGTCCAACCTGACCCTGAAGAAGATCGCGGCGGACCCGCAGAACGCGGCGAAGAACCTCACGGTGTACGTCGGGGCGTTCTCCGACAACGCCCGCGGCGTCCTGGACCGCTTCGAGTTCGCCCAGCAGATCAAGCGGCTGGACGGCGCGGGGCTGCTCTACCAGGTCATCGGCAGGTTCACCGACCTGGACCTGCGTCCCGAGGTCGTGCCCAACCACAACATGGGCTACATCTTCGAGGAGCTGATCCGCCGCTTCTCCGAGCAGTCCAACGAGACGGCCGGTGAGCACTTCACCCCGCGTGAGGTCATCCAGCTGATGGTGCGGCTGCTGGTCGCCCCGGACGGTGACGCGCTCCAGTTGCCGGGCGCGGTGCGCACGGTGCTCGACCCGGCCTGCGGCACGGGCGGCATGCTCTCCGCGATGGACGACCTCATCAAGGACCTGAACCCGGACGCCACGGTCGAGGTGTACGGGCAGGAGCTCAACCCCGAATCATGGGCGATCTGTCGGTCCGACCTGATGATCAAGGGCCAGGACCCGGAGAACATCGCCTTCGGCAACTCCTTCTCCGACGACGGCCACGCCCGCAAGACCTTCGACTACATGCTGGCCAACCCGCCGTTCGGTGTGGAGTGGAAGAAGGTCAAGGAAGCGGTCGAGCACGAGCACAAGGCGCTGGGCGAGGCCGGCCGCTTCGGCGCGGGGCTCCCGCGCATCAACGACGGCTCGCTGCTGTTCCTCCAGCACATGATCGACAAGATGAAGCCGGTGGACGTCAACGGCAAGGGCGGCTCGCGCCTGGCGATCGTCTTCAACGGCTCCCCGCTCTTCACGGGTGCGGCCGGCTCGGGCGAGTCGGAGATCCGCCGCTGGATTCTGGAGAACGACTGGCTCGAGGGCATCGTCGCCCTGCCGGACCAGCTGTTCTACAACACCGGCATCTCGACGTACTTCTGGATCCTGACCAACCGCAAGAGCCCGGACCACAAGGGCAAGGTCGTCCTGCTGGACGCCCGCGACCAGTGGCAGAAGATGCGGAAGTCGCTGGGCGACAAGCGCAAGGAGCTGGGCAAGGAGCACATCGCCACGGTGGTCAAGCTGTACGGCGAGGCGCTGGCCGTCGCGGACGATCCGGAGCACCCGCTGCACGGCAAGGTGAAGGTCTTCCGCAACGAGGACTTCGGCTACCAGCGGATCACGGTGGAACGCCCGCTGAAGCTGCGCTTCGAGATCACGGAGGAGACGCTGGCCGCGCTGGAGGCGTCCAAGCCGATCCAGAAGCTGCCGCAGGCTCCGGCGCTGACGGACGCGTTTAAGTCCCTGATGGACACGAGCTGGGCCACCAAGCAGGAGGCCTGGCTCGCGTTGAAGGACGCGGTGGTGCAGGCCGGCGGGACCTGGCCGACGGGGGCGCCGTTCAACAAGGCGTTGCGGGATGTCATCGGGGTGCGGGACCCGGAGGGCGAGGTGCAGCGCGTCAAGGGTGAGCCCGAGCCGGACGCGGAGCTTCGGGACTACGAGAACGTGCCGCTGGGCGAGGACGTCGAAGAGTACCTGGCACGGGAGGTCCACCCGCACGTGCCGGACGCGTGGATCGACCACAGCAAGACGAAGATCGGGTACGAGATCCCGTTCACGCGGCACTTCTACGTGTACGAGCCGCCTCGGCCGCTGGCGGAGATCGACGCGGAGTTGAAGGCGCTGGAGGCAGAGATTCAGATCCTGCTCTCGGAGGTGACCGAGTGATTGCTGTGACGCCACTGAAACGCGTAGCTCGCATTCAATACGGACTTGGCCAACCGCCACCCCTTTCCGAGTCCGGTATCCCCATTATCCGGGCAACCAACATCTCCCGCGGCCAAATCACCGAAAAGGATCTTCTTCGGGCTAAGCCCGAAAATCTTCCCCTCAATAGGGCTCCCCTGCTGACCGAAGGAGAAATTCTTGTCGTTCGGAGCGGCGCACACACCGGAGATTCAGCGAGGGTACCCAGGGAGTGGGCTGGAAGCGCTCCGGGATATGATCTGCGCGTCACTCCTCTCACCATCGACTCTAGGTACGCTGCCTGGTCCCTGCTGAGCTCCGCTGCTGTTGAACAAATGAAGCTGGCAAGCTCTCGGGCAGCTCAATCTCACCTCAATGCTGAAGAACTCGGCGCTGTGGAAATCAATCTGCCTCCACTGGCAGAGCAACACCGCATCGCCGATTTCCTCGACGCCGAAACTGCCCGAATGGATGCCCTGCTTGCACACCGCACCCGACAAACAGCCCTGCTGGAGCAATCCGACGACAGCGTCGTCACTGAGATGCTTGATCGTGCCAGCGGTCAGCCCGCTCGCCTCAAGCATCTGGCCACGAAGATCACAAGCGGCCCGCGCGGCTGGGGTGACCTCGTTGCCGACAGCGGCAGCTTGTTCCTGCGGATCACCAACATTCCGAGGCGGGGTATCCAGCTCGACCTCCGGGACTCGCTCTACGTCGACGCCGAACCCGGACCGGAACGCGAGAGGTCTCGCACTCACGTAGGTGACATCCTCGTCAGCATCACCGCAGATATTGGGTCGGTTGCCTTGGTGGATGAACGTGGCGCTGACGGAAACGTCAGCCAACACGTCGCCCTCGTCCGACCCAACCCGACGACCTGCTCCCCTAAGTGGCTGGCCTACGCACTGAAGTCCGCCCGGTCAAAACAGACGCTACGGATGAACAGTTATGGAGGAACGAAGGTTGGGTTGGGGCTCGGCGACATCGCTAACCTTGATCTTGATGTTCCGTCATTGCCCGCACAGGAAGTAATCGCTGCGCGGATCGAAGACGCCTTGGAGCGCCGAGAGATGCTTCGCCGTGCCATGTCCGAACAAATCGATCTCTTGAAGGAGCGCCGCCAAGCCCTCATCACCGCCGCCGTAACCGGCCAGTTCGACGTATCCACCGCCAGCGGCCGCAACGTCACCGAAGGAGTCTCCGCATGAGCCCCGTGCACGACGAGTCCTCCTTCGGGGCCGCCATCGTCGCCGCCCTCTGTGAGCGCGGCTGGCGCGAGGCGAACCCCGAGGACTACCAGGCCGACCTCGGGCTCGACACCAAGGAGCTCTTCACCTTCATCGGTGCGACCCAGCCCAACGAGTGGAGCGAACTGCTCACCGTCTACGGCGGTGACCCCAACGAGGCCCAGCGCGGTTTCGCCCAGCGTCTTGACCGAGCCATCGCCGATGACGGCCTCCTCCACGTCCTCCGCAACGGCGTGAAGGACCGCGGGGTCCGTCTCCGCGTTGCCTACTTCAAGCCCAACCTCATTTCCGCCGACTCGGTCCTCAACGGCTACCGCGCCAACCGCCTCACCGTCGTCCGGGAGCTCCCCTACGCCACCAAGCAGGCCGACTGGGGCCACCGCCTCGACCTCACCCTGTTCCTCAACGGCATCCCCGTCGCCACCGCCGAGCTGAAGAACCCGCTCACCGGACAGGGTGTCGAGCAGGCCAAGGAGCAGTACCGGACCGACCGGGACCCGACCGAGCTGATCTTCACGCGCCGCGTGATCGCCAACTTCGCCGTCGACCCGGACCTGGTCTTCGTCACCACGCAGCTGCGCGGCAAGAGCACCCAGTTCCTGCCCTTCAACACCGGATCGAACGGCCCCGGCCAGCCCGGCGGCGCCGGCAACCCTGCGCCCACGGCCCCTGGCAAGTACGCCACCTCCTACCTCTGGGAAGAGGTCTGGCAGCGGGACAACTGGCTCGACCTGCTCCAGCGTTTCGTGCACCAGCAGAAGCACAAGACGCCCGGCGGCAGCACCACCAGGACGACGATCTTCCCCCGCTTCCACCAGTGGGACGTGGTACGGAAGCTCACCGCGCACGCGTCCGTTCACGGTGCCGGCCAGAACTACCTGGTCATGGCCTCCGCCGGCTCCGGCAAGTCGAACACCATCGGCTGGCTGGCTCACCGCCTCAGCGACCTGCACGCCCGCAACGATCCCGCGGTCCTGCGACCCGACGCCCTCGCCGACGGTCGTATCAAGCCGGGTGAGCCCGTGTTCGACAAGGTCATCGTCATCACCGACCGCCGCGCGCTAGACGCTCAGCTCTCGGCGACCGTCGGCAGCTTCTCGCAGACCGACGGCTTGGTCGTGAAGATCGACGAGAAGCACGGGGCCAAAAGCGAGCAGCTCGCCCGTGCCCTCTCCCGGGACACCGGGAAGATCGTCACGGTCACCCTGCACTCGTTCCCGGCTCTGCTGGACTACATCAAGCGCAACCCCACCGAGATCAAGGGCACCCGTTTCGCGATCATCGTGGACGAGGCGCACTCTTCCCAGTCCGGCGACGCCGCCACCGCCGTGAAGTCCGCCCTGCGCGACCTCGGCCTGGACGCCGACTCGGACGACGAGGGCGCGACCGCGGTCACTGTAGACGACAAGCTCAAGGCGAAGGCGGTGGAGCGCTCCCGGGCCGCCAACCTTTCCTACTTCGCCTTCACCGCCACCCCCAAGGCCAAGACCCTCGAACTCTTCGGCACGGAAGGCGTGGAGAACGGCAAGACCGTCTATCGGCCCTTCCACACCTACTCCATGCGCCAGGCCATCGAGGAAGGCTTCATCCTCGACCCGCTGCGCAACTACGTTACGTACAACACCTACTGGAAACTGGTGAACCAGAACCCGGACGAAAAGGAGGTCGACCCCTCCAAGGCGAACTCCCTCCTCGCCCGGTTCGCGCTCACCCACGAGCACACCGTCTCCCAGCACGCCCAGGTGATCGTCGAGCACTTCGTCGCCCACACCCGTGGCCGGCTCGGCGGGCGCGCCAAGGCCATGGTCGTCACGGCTTCCCGCCAGTCCGCCGTGGAGATGGCCCGCGCCATTCGCAGTTACATCGCCGACCGCAACTACGACACCAGGTACCCGGACCTCGGCGTTCTGGTCGCCTTCTCCGGGTCCCTCACCATCGACGGCGAGGAGACCACCGAGAGCAAGGAGAACGGCGGCCTACCGGAGAGCGCACTGCCGAAGGCGTTCGGCTACACCCGTGCCGACGACAAGACCGTAAAGGCCGGCGGCAAGGGGCAGCAGGAGTACCGGATCCTGGTCGTCGCCGAGAAGTACCAGACCGGCTTCGACCAGCCGCTCCTGACGACGATGTACGTCAACAAGACGCTGACCGGCATCGCCGCCGTGCAGACCCTCTCCCGCCTCAACCGCACCGCCGAACGCAAGTCTCAGGCCGACCTCGCCGTCCTAGACTTCGTCAACGACGCCGAGGACATCCAGGACGCCTTCCGTCCGTACTTCGAGGAGGCGCACACCCTGCCCTCCGACCCGAACCTCCTCTACACAGCTCAGAGCCGCGTCATGTCCGCGCCGATCATCTCGGAGCAGGACATGGACGAGTTCGTCTCCGCGTACTTCGCGGCGCAGGAGAAGGCCGGCGGCTCCCAGGCCAAGTGGGAGAAGCTGCACGCCGAGCTGTACCGGCTCCTCTCCCCCGCCGTCACCCGCTTCACCGCCCTCCTGGAGAGCGAGGAGGAGGACGACGTCGAGACGGCCGAGGACTTCCGGGCCAATCTCAACGACTACGTCCGCAAGTACGGCTTTCTGGCGCAGATCGTGCCGTACCACGACGCCGAGCTGGAGCGCCTGTACCTGTACGGCCGCTACCTGCTCAACCGCCTCCCCCGCCTCGCGGACGGTGGAGTCGACATAGGCGAGGTCGACCTCAGCCACCTGCGCGTCGAGAAGACCGGCGAGCACGACGTGTCCCTCAGCCCTGAGGGCGCCGCTGAGCTCAAGGGGTTCGGTGACGGGGTCGGCGGCGCGAAGGACGCCGAAAAGTCACTGCTGTCCGAGCTGATCGAGAAGTTCAACGCCAAGTTCGGCACGGAGTTCACCGAGGAGGACGTCCTCCCGGCGTTCAACGCCACCAAGGAGGACCCGAAGGTCCGGGCCGCCGCCCTCGTCAATGACGAGGAGAACTTCGGCATCGTCTTCGACAAGAAGTTCGAGGAGAACATGATGGATCATGTCTCCACGATCGAGACCCTCGGCCAGCGGTACTTCGGCACGGACCGGAACTTCAAGTCCAACCTCGACCGCAGCGCCCGCCGCGCGGCCTGGCGGATGATCCGCCGGGAGGAAGGGCTGGACGACATCTGACACGGGGAGGGCTCGGTGCGAGTGAATCGCGCCGAGCCCTGTTCGTCGTACGTCCGCCAGCTCAGCGCCCGGCGGCCAACTGCACGAAGTCTGCCCACGCCTCCGCCCCGACGGCCAGTCGCTCTCCTTCCGGCCGCTTCGAATCCCTGACCAGGACAGCTCCGGAAACGGCAGCGATCTCCAAGCACTCCCCGCCGCCACCTGTGCTATAGCTGCTCTTGCGCCAGGCGGCTTCTGGCACGGCGTGCGCTATGCGAACGCTCATGACTCTCCCATCAGTTTTTCGATGAAGGCGGATGACTCGCTCGGCGTCAAGGCCTGTGACCGGAGGATGCCATACCGAGCCTCCAACTCACGCACCTTGGCTACCTCGGTGTACAGCCGACTGTCATCCTGTACTTCTGCGTACGCGATGCGCTGCCCCTTGTCGGTGTCAATCAACGTGAACGGACCACCTAACGCGGCGTTGTCCTCGCGATCGGTCGGCATGACCTGCACCTCAACATGCCTCAACTGGGCTGTCAGCAAGATTTGTTCCAGCGTCTCTCGCATGACCTGCCGACCCCCCAACGGTCTCCGCAAGACCGCCTCTTCGATCACGAAGCTCATCAGCGGCGCGGGTTGCCGACTGAATACCTCCTGCCGAGCCAGACGGGCCTCCAGGCGCTGCTCGATGACCTCGTCGGACAGCAACGGCCGCTGCATCTGAAAGACGGCTCGTGCGTAGTCCTCCGTCTGCAACAAGCCCGGCACCGCATACACGGCGTAGAGGTTCAGCGCTGCCGCCCTGGCCTCAAGCCGAGCCGCGTCCCGGAAGTAGGCCGGATACTGAGCCTTGCCCACCTCCTCCTTCAACGCCACAAGCACCCCGCCGGCCCCCAGCACCTCGTCCGCCTTCTCGATGAACCGGGCCTGCGGGATCCGCCTCCCCTGCTCGATGGACGCCACCGTGTCCGCCGAGTAGCCGAGCCGCTTGCCGAACTCGGCCCGCTCCAGTCCGGCCCGCGTCCGCAGAAGCTTCAACTGCCGCCCGAACGCTGTCACCACGCCCGTCCCCGGCTCGTCCTCCGGCCGCCGTTGCCGCTGCTGCCCCGCCTCTTCGTCCTGTACGGTCACCGTTCGCGCCTCTCCCCACGTACCACCACGTACACGGCCGACGCTCCAGCGGACGAAGATCCCGCGTCAGCGCGTCACCCCTGGTCACGCTAGGCCACGGAGCGCCACCGTGAGTGCATGACCGCAGCACGATCACCCCTCACGCTGCACCAGTTCGCGATGCGCTTCAGCTCCACCCCGCGCGGTGTCCGCCTCGCCAGACGGCTGTGCGGGCACCGGCTCGACGCCTGGGGCGTCCCGTACGGCAGTGACGCGCACGACGTCGTCACGCTCGTCGCGGCGGAGCTGTACGCCAACGCCGTACGACACGGGCACGTCGCCGGCCGCGACTTCCACGTCCTGCTCACCGCCGACCCGGCCACCGGCACCGTACGGATCGAGGTCAGCGACACCCGCGGGGAACGCCTTCCCCGCCTCCCCGCCACCCCACCGGAGGACGGCGACGGCGGGCGCGGGCTGCTGCTCGTCGAGGCGCTGGCCGACCGCTGGGGCTGCTCGCCCCGCGCCGGGGGCGGGCCCGGCAAGACCGTATGGGCGGAGTGCGCCGCTCCCCTCCTTACCTGATCCGACCACCCTCCCGCGACCTGGCTGGACGGACCAAACCCCACCCGCGAAACTGATCCCCAACCACATCGAAGACCACTTCGGACACTCGACGGGGCGGGGGCGGAGCCAGGTGCCGGACATACGGCGGATCGCGGGACGCTACGAGCTGCTGGAGCAGTTCCGCCACGGCGGCATGGGGGACGTCTGGCGCGGCTACGACGCCGTGCTGGACCGGCCGGTCGCGGTGAAGCTGATCCGGCCGCAGGCCGTGACGTCGCCGCACCTGGCGGAGGAGCTGGAGAAGCGGTTCCGGCGCGAGGCGCGGATCACCGCGCGGATCCAGCACCCGGGCGTGCCGCAGGTGTACGACGCGGTGCTCGACGATTCGTACGAGCAGCTGTTCCTGGTGATGGAGCTGGTCGACGGGGTGCCGCTGACCGCGTACGTGCACCCGGAGCACCCCCTCCCCGTCAGGTGGGCGGTGGCCGTGGCGGCGCAGGTGGCTACCGTGCTGTCGTACGCGCACGACGTGCCCGTGGTGCACCGCGACCTCAAGCCGGGCAACATCCTGGTCGCGCGGGACGGCACCGTGAAGGTGCTGGACTTCGGCATCGCCGCCATGCTCCGCACGGACGTCACCAAGCTGACGGCGACCGGCAGTCCGCTCGGAACGCACCAGTACATGGCGCCGGAACAGGTGCGCGGCGGGCGGGTCACGCCGCGCACCGACCTGTATGCGCTGGGCTGCGTGCTGCACGAACTGCTGTGCGGTCGGCCCTTGTTCAGCGGGGACAGCGAGTGGCAGCTGATGACGCAGCACGTCAACGCGGCCCCGACGCCGCTGCGGCAGCTGCGCGCCGACGTGCCGGCGGCTCTGGAGGAGCTTGTCCTGGACCTGCTCCGCAAGGCGCCCGAGGCGCGTCCGGCGGACGTGCAGGAGGTGTACGAGCGGCTGCGGCCCTTCCTGCCGGTGCCCGGCGAGGAGTCCGCGCCCGAGGAGGCGGGGCCGGCCGGGGCGCCCGACCCGACCGGGCTCTTCCGCAACCCCTACGCGCCCCGCTCACGCGCCGGTACCGCGGGCGGCGCGCGGCCCGCCGCGCCCGCCGTCGGCCCGGACGCGCCGCCCGTCGTCCCCGCGGCCGAGCGGGAGGCGCTGCGGGATCTGATCCGCGAGGTGCACGCGCACTACCTGGCCCTGATGGAGGAAGAACGGTACGCGCAGGCCGCCGAGGTGATGGGCGAGATGGTCGAGCCGGCCGCGCGTGCCCTCGGCTCGGAGAGCAAGGCGGTGCTGCGGCTGCGCACGTGGCGGGCGGTGAGCCGTCAGCTTGCGGGAGACCACCGGGCCGCGCTGCCGGAGTTCGAGGCGCTCGCCGACGCCTACGGACGCGTGAGCGGGCAGAACAGCGAGGAGGCGCTGGAGTGCCGGGCCCAGGCGGCGCGCTGCCGCGGAGAGCTCGGCCAGGTGACCGAGGCGCTGGCCGGGCTGCACGGCGTGCTCGCCGCCGTCCGCGCCGTCGACGGCGACGTGAGCGAGAACGCGGTGGAACTGCGCCGCGACATCGGCATGCTGCTGCTCGCGCAGCAGCGGGCCGCCGACGCCTTCGCCGTCTTCGAGCCGTTGCACGCGGACCTGTGCGTGGTGTTCGGCCCGGACGACGAACTGACCGCCGAGGTGGCCGAGACCCTGGCCGTCATCCGTCTGGATCTCGACGGCGGCAGCCCCGGCTCCTCCCCCTGACCTGGCCTTCGCCCAGCACACCAGCCCGCCCGGACACTAGGATCCCCCGCATGCCCCAACTCGCCTTCGACATCGGCTTCTTCGCCGAACTGCCCAAGCTCCAGCCGCCGGTCAGGAAGGGTGTGCTCGACGCGTGGGAGAAGTTCCACCGGCTCACCCTGGACCAGCTCTTCAAGGACCCGGGACTGAAGCTGGAGAGCCTGACGAACGCGCGGGACAAGCAGATCCGGACCATCCGCATCGACCAGTTCTGGCGCGGTGTGGTCCTCGCCCCGGCCTCCGGGGACACCTTCGTCCTGCTGCGGGTCATGCAGCACGACAAGGCCATCGCCTGGGCGAAGAAGCAGAAGTCCAGCATCAACGAGGTGACGCGGGCCGTCGAGATCCGGGACGCGGCGACCCTGGACGAGATCACGCCGGCGTACGAGCAGGTGGCGAAGGACTCGCCGAAGGAGCGGCTGTTCGCGAAGTTCTCCGACGGGGACCTGAAGGCGCTCGGCATCGACGACGAGACCCTGCGGCAGGCCAGGTCACTGGTCGACCAGGAGCAGCTGGACGTCTTCGCGCCGCTGCTGCCGCAGGACCAGCGGGAGGTGCTGCAGTACCTCGCCGCGGGGTGCACGGTGGAGGAGGTCTGGCAGGACATCGTGGCGCCCGCGCTGCAGGCGTCGGCCGCGCCGGTGGACACGCGCGACTACGAGACGGCGATCCGGCACAGCCGGGCGCGCATCGCGCTGGTCACGGCGTCCGAGGAGCTTCGGGACATCCTGGAGAAGCCCTTCGCGGCCTGGCGGGTCTTCCTGCACCCTTCCCAGCGGAAGGTGGCCTACCGGGCGTCGTACTCGGGGCCCGCCCAGGTCACCGGCGGGCCGGGCACCGGCAAGACCGTCGTCGCGCTGCACCGGGTCAAGCACCTGCTCGGGCACCTGCGCGACGGCGACCGCATCCTGCTCACCACCTACACCAACGCCCTCGTCAACGCGCTCCGCGCGGGTCTGGAGTCCCTGGTGGACGACTCGGAGCTGCGCGGGCGGGTGGACATCTCGACGGTGGACGGCTTCGCCAGCCGGGTCGTCGCCGAGGCGCCGGGCGCGGTGGCGCTGCGGCCGCTGATGAGCAACGAGGAGGAGGGCCGCTGGGGCAAGGCCGCCAAGGCGACGGGCTTCAGCGGCAGCGCGCAGTTCCTCGCCCAGGAGTACCGGCACGTCATCCTGGCCCAGGACATCCGGAGCCTGGCCGAGTACGAGTCGGCGGACCGGCGGGGCCGCGGGAGCCGGCTGGCGGCGGCCGAGCGGCCGCTGGTGTGGGAGACGGTGGAGCGGTTCACGGCCGACCTCGCGGCGGACGGGTGCCGCACCTGGCTGCAGACGTGCGCGGAGGCGGCGCGGCTGCTGGAGGAGACGGGGCCGCGGTACCGGCACGTCGTGGTGGACGAGGCGCAGGACCTGCACCCGGCGCAGTGGCGGCTGCTGCGCGCGGCCGTCCCCGCCCGCCCGGACGACCTGTTTATCGCGGGCGACCCGCACCAGCGCATCTACGACTCGAAGGTGTCGCTCAAGTCGCTCGGCATCAAGGTCACCGGACGGTCGGTGAAGCTGCGCAAGAACTACCGCAGCACGCAGGAGATCCTGCGCTGGTCCACGGCACTGCTGATCGGCCGCCCGATCGCCCAGCTGGAGGACGAGAACCGCAACGAGACCCTGCTCGGCTACCGCTCCGCCCTGCACGGCGACGGGCCCGCCGTGCACGGGGCGGCGACCGAGGAGGCCGAACTGGACGCGCTCGTCACCCAAGTGCGGGCGTGGCTGGACGCGGGTGTCGGCGCCGGGGAGATCGGGGTCAGCGCCCGGTTCAACAAGACGTGCGCGAAGGCGGTGGGGCGTCTGAAGGACGCCGGCATCCCCGCCACGACGCTGCGCTCCACCGACGCCGCCGGGGAGGCGGCGACCGTGCGGGTCGGGACCATGCACTCGTTCAAGGGCCTGGAGTTCCGCTGCGTCGCGGTCATCGGCGTCACCGAGGACGCGCTGCCCTTCCCGAAGGCGGTCACGCCGCCCGAGCTGGACGCCAGGCAGCACGAGACGGACATGATGTCCGAACGCTGCCTGCTGTTCGTCGCCTGTACGAGGGCCCGCGACAGCCTGTACGTCTCCTGGTCCGGCAAACCCAGTCCGTTCCTGGTGGAAGCAGACGGGTAGCGCCCTGTGGCTCACCTGGTTCCGCGTGGCAGGCGGCTCACGGCGCGCCATGTCATGCCTGGCCCGTGAGTACGGGAGCAAGCGTGCGAGAGCCCTCGACATCGACTACAGACGTGCACTCACCTCCGGATATGCCCTTGACTCGCGGCCCATTTCTTTACGCCCCCGCCGGCACCGGCGCATACCCCGTCGGCCGGGCCGTGAACGTCCCCCGGCCCTGCGTGCGGCCGCGCAGGCGGGTCGCGTAGCCGAAGAGTTCGGACAGGGGGACGGTGGCCGTGACGGTCGCGGTGGGCGGGCGGACGGTCGAGGCGGTGACGCGGCCGCGGCGGGTGGCGAGGTCGGCGAGGACGCCGCCCACCGCGTCCTCGGGGACGGTCACCGTGACGTCGGCGACCGGCTCCAGGACGGTCATCGCCGAGGCGCGCAGGGCGCCGAGGAGGGCCGCGCGGCCGGCGGTGCGGAATGCCTGCTCCGAGGAGTCCTTCACGTGCGTGGCTCCGTCGGTGAGGGTCACCCGCACACCCGTCACCGGATGGCCGGCGAGCGGGCCTTCCGCCAGGGCGTCACGGCAGCCCGCCTCCACCGCGCGGACGTACTCCTGCGGGACGCGTCCGCCCACGACCGTGGAGCGGAACTCGAAGCCGGTGCCGCCCGGTTCGGGGTGCAGCGGCTCGACGTCGAGGACCACGTGCGCGAACTGGCCCGCGCCGCCGTCCTGTTTGACGTGCCGGTGGACGTGGCCCGTGACGCCGCGTACGACCGTCTCGCGGTGGGCCACCCGCGGGCGGCCGACGGCGACCTCCAGGCCGTGGGCGCGGCGGATCTTCTCGACCGCGACCTCCAGGTGAAGTTCGCCCATGCCCGACAGCACCGTCTGGCCGGTCTCCCGGTCGGTGCGCACCACGAGGGACGGGTCCTCCTCGGCGAGCCGGGCCAGGGCGGTGGCCAGCCGGTCGGTGTCGGCGGAGCGGCGTGCCTCGACGGCGACGGAGACCACCGGGTCGGGGGCGCCGGGCGGTTCGAGGACCAGCGGGGCGTTCCGGTCGCACAGGGTCGTACCGGCCCGCGCCGACTTCAGGCCGACCACGGCCACGATGTCGCCGGCCACGGCGCGCTCCAGCTGGGCGTGCCGGTCGGCCCGCACCCGCAGGATGCGGCCGATGCGCTCGGCGCGGCGGGCGGTCGCGTCCCACACGGTGTCTCCCTTCTCGATGGTGCCGGAGTAGACGCGGAGGTAGGTGAGGCGGCCGGTGGGGGTCGCGTGCACCTTGAAGGCGAGGGCGGAGAAGGGGGCGTCGGGGTCGGCCGGGCGTTCGGCCGTCCGCTCTCCCGCCCTCTCGTCGGCCGGGCTGACGCCTCGTACCGGCGGGACGTCCGCCGGCGAGGGGAGGTACGCCACCACCGCGTCCAGCAGGGGCTCGATGCCGCGGTTGCGGTACGCGGAGCCGCACAGCACCACGACCCCGTCGCCGGTGTGCGTGAGGTCGCGCAGGGCGTCGCGCAGTGTCGTGGCGGACAGCGTCGCGCGGGCGCAGTACTCCTCCAGCGCCGCGGCGTGCAGCTCCGCCACCGTCTCCTCCAGCAGGCGGCGGCGCCCGCGCGCCTCCTCGCGCAGCTCGTCCGGGACCGGTCCCCGCGTCATGGTCTCGCCGGTGCCGTCCCAGGTCAGCGCGCGCATCTCCACCAGGTCGACGACGCCCCGGAACGTGTCCTCCGTTCCGATCGGCAGCTGGACGACCAGTGGTGCCGGGTGCAGTCTGTCCCGGATCGACGTTACGGCCGTGTCGAGGTCGGCTCCGGCGCGGTCCAGCTTGTTGACGAAGGCGATCCTGGGCACGCCGTACCGTTCCGCCTGCCGCCACACCGACTCGCTCTGCGGCTCCACGCCCGCCACCGCGTCGAACACCGCGACCGCCCCGTCCAGCACCCGCAGCGAGCGCTCCACCTCGTCGGCGAAGTCGACGTGTCCCGGGGTGTCGATCAGGTTGAGGCGGTGGCCGTCCCAGGCGCAGCTGACCGCCGCCGCGAAGATGGTGATGCCGCGGTCGCGCTCCTGCGGGTCGAAGTCGGTGACGGTGGTGCCGTCGTGGACCTCACCGCGCTTGTGCGTGGTGCCGGTGGCGTACAGGATCCGCTCGGTGACGGTGGTCTTGCCCGCGTCCACGTGGGCGAGGATGCCGAGGTTGCGGACGGAGGCGAGGGTGTTGAGGGTGTTGACGTTCGTGCGCACGGCCCGTGGCCTTTCGAGACTTCTTCCGTGGAAAGGGCAGCGCGATCGGCCGGACGGTGGAGGGGGGAGGTCACTGACGCAGGGTGCGGGGACGGTGGTACGTCGCGTCAGCGGTACGTCGCTTCGGCAGTACGCCGAGTCAGCGATACCTCGCGTCTCGGATCGTCACGGCATCCGGTGGCCGCCGCGCAGCGGGCACCGGACGGCCGTGGACACCAGGATCACCTCGTAGCGGGAGCGGGGAGCGACGACAGCGGTGCGGTCACGCACGGCCCGGCTCCCTTCACTCGGCCCACTTCAGGTGGAGGTGGAGGCGCACCGCCGTCGAGGGTGGGGGTGCGCGCTCACCCGGTGAGTGTAGGGAAGCGGCCGGGTGCGGGGCACCGGGTTTTTCCCACCAGGCCGGGGCTCAACTCTGCGCATCCCGGCCGCCCTCGGCCGCCACCCCACCTCAGACGGCCGCCGCCTCCGGTGTGTAGAAGTGCGCCCGCACGCGCCGCAGCCACGCCTCCGCCGCCCGCTCGTCCGGCTGTTCCGGCAGGACGCTGCGGGTGCGGTCGAAGGCGGACTCGTAGTGGCGCAGCAGCGGCAGCGCGGCGGACGGGTCGGCGGCGACCTCCTCGCCGAAGCGGTGGTAGCTCTCGGGGTCGTCGAGCCGGATGGTCAGGCGGCCGGTGGTGTACAGCTCGTAGCCCTGCCGGCACAGCCGCTTGAGGTGGCGGGCGTGCTTGGCGGAGCGCCGGTGGACCGGGGTGCCGTTCTCGTCCGCGGTGAAGCGGTTCTGGAGTTTCCTGAACTGCTGGGTGGCGTAGCCGAGGTAGGCGTCGCGTACCCGGCGGGCGCTCAGCAGTGTGGTGCGGATGTCTATCAGTTCGTCGCCGAGCGGGCTGCGCACCTCGTACAACTCGTCGGGCAGCCAGACGAGTTCCGTGACGGTCGGGTTGCCGCCGAGCGCGAGCCGGCACCACTTGGCGGCCTCGTGGAGGGTGCGGTCGGGCGCCGTGGAGACGTGGGACTCCTTCGGCGCGTGCAGTCCGTGCAGGGACACGGTGGGCGCCGCGAACACGCCGAGCCGGTCCACGTCGGAGTCCTCGTGGGCGAGTCCGTACGCGGTCGAGCCGACGATGCCGGACAGCAGGATGTTGTTCACGGTCATCCGCGTCATGATGCAGTGCTCCCCCGGTTGCCTCACGCGCTTTTCGCCCTCTCCCCCCAGGGCGGCGCCATGTGACATATTACTGGTGTGGCCAAGCGACCGAGCTGCGACGTCGTCGTCGTGGGCGCCGGGATGGTGGGCGCCGCCTGTGCGCTGTACGCGGCCCGTGCGGGTCTCGACGTGGTCGTGGTGGACCGTGGTCCGGTCGTCGGGGGCACCACGGGCGCGGGCGAGGGGAACCTGCTGGTGTCCGACAAGGAGCCCGGCCCGGAACTGCGCCTCGCTCTGCACTCCTGCCGTCTGTGGGCGGAGCTGGCCGAGGAGTTCGGTACGGCGGTCGAGTACGAGGCCAAGGGCGGCGTGGTCGTCGCCTCCGGGCCCGCGGAACTCGCCGCCCTCGACCGCCTCGCCGCCGCCCAGCAGGCCGCCGGGGTGCGCACGACGCGCGTGGACGCCGACGAACTCAGTGAGGTGGAGCCCGAGTTGGCTCCCGGACTCGCGGGCGGTGTGCTGTATCCGCAGGACGCGCAGGTCATGCCCGCGCTGGCCACCGCCCGTCTGCTCCGTGCCTCGGGCGCGCGGCTGCTGACCGGGACGACGGTCACCGGGGTGCTGCGAACGGCGGGCGGCGCGGTGCGCGGCGTACGCACCGGCCGGGGCGAGCTGCACGCCCCGGCCGTCGTGAACGCGGCCGGGACCTGGGGCGGTGAGGTGGCCGCGCTGGCGGGCGTCGCGCTGCCGGTGCTGCCGCGGCGCGGTTTCGTCCTCGTCACCGAGCCGCTGCCGCCCCGGCGGGTGCGGCACAAGGTGTACGCCGCCGACTACGTGGCCGATGTGGCCGACGACTCGGCGGCCCTGCGGACCTCGCCGGTGGTGGAGTCGACGGCGGCCGGGCCGGTGCTGATCGGGGCCAGCCGGGAGCGCGTCGGCTTCGACCGCTCGGTCTCGCTGCCGGCCGTACGGGCGCTGGCGGCGGGTGCGGTCCGGCTCTTCCCGTTCCTGGCGGGGGTTCGGGCGCTGCGGACCTACGCCGGGTTCCGGCCGTATCTGCCGGATCATCTGCCGGCCATCGGGCCCGATCCCCGGGTGCCGGGGCTGCATCACGCCTGCGGGCACGAGGGCGCGGGCATCGGGCTGGCCACCGGCACCGGGCAGCTGATCGCGCGGGTGCTGGCCGGTGAGCGGCCGGAGCTCGACCTCGGGCCGTTCCGCCCGGACCGCTTCGCTCGGGAGGAGAGAGCATGAGCCGTGGTCGGGGTCGTCGTTCGGAGCGCGGGGACCGAACCGGGCCGCTGCGCCTGGCCCGGGCCCGGCCCGACGCCGCCTTCACGTTCACCTTCGACGGCCGCACCCTGCCGGCCCTGTCCGGCCAGACCGTCGCCGCCGCGCTCTGGTCGTCCGGCGTCACGAGCTGGCGCACCACGCGCGATGCCGGGCGCCCGCGCGGGGTGTTCTGCGGGATCGGCGTGTGCTTCGACTGTCTGGTGGCGGTGGACGGCCGCCCCAACCAGCGGGCCTGCCTGGTCCCGGTCGAGTCCGGCGCCGAGGTGCGCACCCAGGAGGGGACGGGTCACGATGGCTGAGCGGCGGCGGCCGTCGGTGGCGGTGATCGGCGCCGGTCCGGCGGGCCTGGCCGCGGCGCTCGCGGCGGCCGACCGGGGCGTCCACGTCCTGCTGGTCGACTCCGGCCGCGAGCCGGGCGGGCAGTTCCACCGGCAGCCCGCGCCCGGCCTCGGCGCGCGCAGCCCGCGGCGGCTGCACCACGGGTGGCGCGCCTGGGAACGGCTGCGCGACGGGCTCGCCGCGCAGTCGGCCACCGGACGGATCGCCCACCTGATGGACCATCACGTCTGGTTCGCAGGCCGGGAGTCCGGGGGCTTCGCCGTGCGGGCGCTGCTCGGTGCCGGGCAGACGGAGTCCGTGACCGTGCGCGCGGACGCCGTGCTGCTCGCCACCGGCGGGTACGAGCGGGTCCTGCCGTTCCCCGGCTGGACGCTGCCCGGTGTGGTCACCGCGGGCGGGGCGCAGGCCATGCTGAAGGGCGGCCTCGTCCTGCCCGGGCGCAGGGTGGTCGTGGCGGGCACCGGAGCGCTGCTGCTGCCGGTGGCGACGGGGCTCGCCGCGGCGGGCGCCGAGGTGGCCGCGCTGGTCGAGTCCGCCGCCCCGGCCGCCTTCGCGCGGCAGGCCCGGGCGCTGGCCGCCGAGCCCGCCAAGCTCGTCGAGGGCGCCGGATACGCCACCCGGCTGCTCGGCCGGCGTATCCGGCCGATGTTCCGGCACACCGTCGTCGCGGCCCACGGCGGCCGGCGGCAGCGGCTGGACTCCGTGACGGTCGCCGCGCTCGACGCGGCGGGCCGGGAGCGGCCGGGCACCCGGCGCCGCGTCGCCTGCGACACCCTCGCCGTGGGCCACGGCATACTGCCGCACACCGACCTGGCCGAAACCCTCGGCTGCCGCCTGACCGGACACGCCGTCCAGGCCGACGACGAGCAGCGCACCACCGTCCCCGGTGTGTGGGCGGCCGGCGAGGCCACCGGCGTCGGCGGCGCCGGGCTCGCGCTCGCCGAGGGGCACATCGCCGGGTGTTCCCTCGCCGCGCGGCTGCGGGGCGCCGAGCCCGACCCGCGCGCGTGGGCGGCGGCCGGCCGCGCCCGCGCCCGCCTGCGCCGGTTCTCCGCCGCACTGGACGAGGTGTACGTTCCGCTCACGCCACCGCCGGAGTCGATCCCCGACGACACGGTGGTGTGCCGCTGCGAGGAGGTCACCGCCGGGGCCGTCCGGGAGGCGGCCGGCCCGCTCGGCGCGGGCGACCTGCGCACCGTGAAGCTGCTGACCCGCGCGGGGATGGGCTGGTGCCAGGGCCGGATGTGCGCGCCGGGCGTCGCCGCGGTCGCCGGCTGCCCGCCGGACCCGGCGCGGCGGCCGTTCGCCCGGCCGGTGCCGCTCGGCGTCCTGGCCGACGGCGACGACTGAGCCCGCCACCGTACGCCAGCACAGCCCGTGTCATGTCCCCTCACCCACCGAAGGGCCCGCCCATGACCACGTACGGCACCACGACCGGCACCACCGGCACCACCCCCGCAACCCCCCGCCGCCCCTGGCACGGCATCCTCGTCGCCACCGCCCTCCCCCTCACCGGCGACCTCACCGGCGACCTCTCCGTCGACCACGACCGCTACGCCGAACACTGCGCCTGGCTGGTCGACAACGGCTGTGACGGGGTCGTACCGAACGGCTCGCTGGGCGAGTACCAGGTGCTGACCCCGCGGGAACGCGCCCGCGTGGTGGAGACCGCGGTGGCGGCGGTGGGCGGGGAGCGGGTGATGCCGGGGGTCGCCGCGTACGGCTCGGCGGAGGCGCGGCGCTGGGCCGAGCAGGCGGGCGAGTCGGGCTGCGCGGCGGTGATGCTGCTGCCGCCCACCGCCTACCGGGCCGACGAGCGTTCCGTGCTGGCCCACTACGCGGAGGTCGCGCGGGCGGGGCTGCCGGTCGTGGCGTACAACAACCCCGTCGACACCAAGGTGGACCTCGTGCCGGAACAGCTCGCGCGGCTGCACGGCGAGGGCTGGATCCAGGGGGTGAAGGAGTTCTCCGGGGACGTCCGCCGCGCGTACCGGATCGCCGAACTCGCGCCGGACCTGGACCTGCTGGCCGGTGCGGACGACGTCCTGCTGGAGCTGGCCGTCGCGGGCGCCAAGGGCTGGGTCGCCGGGTATCCGAACGCGCTGCCCCGCGCCTGCGCCGCGCTGTACCGGGCGGCGACGGCCGGGGACCTCGCCACGGCGACGCCGCTGTACCGGCAGTTGCACCCGTTGCTGCGCTGGGACTCGCGGGTGGAGTTCGTGCAGGCGGTGAAGTTGTCCATGGACCTCGCCGGGCGGTACGGCGGCCCCGTCCGGCCGCCCCGGATGCCGCTGCCACCCGAGCGGGAGGCCGCCGTACGCGCCGCCACCGGGGAAGTCCTGGCAGCGGGCCTGGGGTAGCGCGCACGGTCCGCTCAGGAGCCCGGGCCGGCCACGGAGGCCCACATCTGCCTCACCCCCAGGCCCGCACCGCCCCCCCATGCCGCACAGAAGGGACCCGCCCATGCGCAGCAGCCTCGTCCTGCACGCCGTCGACTCGCACACCGAGGGCATGCCCACCCGCGTGATCACCGGCGGGATCGGCACCATCCCCGGCGCGACGATGAACGAGCGGCGCCTGTGGTTCCGCGAACACCGCGAGGACGTCCGGCAGTTGCTGATGAACGAGCCGCGCGGGCACTCCGCGATGAGCGGCGCGATCCTCCAGCCGCCGGCCCGACCGGACTGCGACTGGGGCGTGGTCTACATCGAGGTCTCCGGCTGCCTGCCGATGTGCGGGCACGGCACGATCGGGGTGGCGACCGTGCTGGTGGAGACCGGCATGGTCGAGGTGACCGAGCCGGTCACGACGATCCGCCTGGACACCCCGGCGGGCCCGGTGGCCGCGGAGGTCGCCGTCGAGGACGGTGCGGCGCGGGCGGTGACCCTGCGGAACGTGCCGTCGTTCTCGGTGGGCCTGGACCGCGAGGTGACGCTCGCGGACGGGCGGACGGTGACGTACGACCTGGCGTTCGGCGGCAACTTCTACGCCATCGTGCCGCCGGCCGCGCTGGGGGTGCCGTTCGACCGCGACCACAAGGACGACCTGCTCCGGGCGGCGCTCGCGCTGATGGACGCGATCAACGCGCACGACGAGCCCGTACACCCGCGGGACCCGTCGGTCCGCGGCTGCCACCACGTGTACCTGACCGCCCCCGGTTCCACCGCCCGGCACTCCCGGCACGCGATGGCCATCCACCCCGGCTGGTTCGACCGCTCCCCGTGCGGCACCGGCACCAGCGCCCGGATGGCCCAGCTGCACGCGCGCGGCGAACTGCCCCTGCACACCGAGTTCGTCAACGAGTCGTTCATCGGCACCCGGTTCACAGGCCGGCTGCTGGGCACCACCGAGGTCGCCGGGGTGCCGGCGGTGCTGCCCAGCTTCACCGGCCGTGCCTGGATCACCGGCACCGCGCAGTATCTGCTCGACCCGGCCGACCCGTTCCCGGCGGGATTCGTGCTCTGACCGTCCGCCGGTCCGTGCTCTGATGCGTCGTACGACCGTTTCGCTTCCCCCTTGCTGGAGACCTCCGATGCCCACCCGGCCGACCCCCGCCACCCCCGCGACCTCCGCGACCCCCGCGCCCTCCGGCCCCGACCTGCCCGTGCTCGGTGGCAGGCGCAGCAGTTACCGCGAGCGCGTCGGCGACGCGCTGCGGGCCGCGCTGATCGCCGGGGAGCTGCGGCCGGGCGAGGTGTACTCGGCGCCCGCGCTGGCCGCCCGGTTCGGCGTCTCGGCGACACCGGTGCGGGAGGCCCTGCTGGACCTGGTGAAGGAGGGGCTGGTCGACGCGGTCCCCAACAAGGGGTTCCGGGTGACGGCCGTGTCGGAGCGGCAGCTCGACGAGTACACGCACATCCGCGGGCTGATCGAGATCCCGACCGTGGCGGGGCTGGCGCGCACCGCCGCCCCGGCCGCGCTGCGGGCGCTGCGTCCGGTCGCCCGCGAGATCGTCACCGCCGCGGCCGCGGGTGACCTCATCGCGTACGTCGAGGCGGACACCCGCTTCCACCTCGGTCTGCTGCGGCTCGCGGGCAACGCGCACCTCGTGGAGGTCGTCCGCGACCTGCGCGGGCGTTCCCGGCTCTACGGCCTGACCGCCCTCGCGGAGGCGGGGCTGCTGCGCGCCTCCGCCGAGGAGCACCTGGAGCTGCTGGACGCGCTGCTGGAGCGGGACGAGCCGGCGGTGCGGGAGGTGATGACGCGGCATCTGGGGCACGTACGGGGGATATGGGCGGCGCGGGACTGACCGGTGCGGCTTCCCCGAGCGTTCACGTCCCCCTCACTCCCCCGCTCTTCTGGCACAGCCGCGGCGGAACTAGCGTCCCAAGGCGCCCCCTCCGACGAACGAGTGAGGTCCCGATGCCCGCCAGACATGCCGCCAGGCGCTTCCTCGCCGTGCTGACCCTCACCCCCGCGCTGACCCTCGCCCCCGCCTCCGCGCCCGCCCTCGCCTCCGTTCCCGCCTTCGCCTCCGCCTCCGCTCCCGCCTCCGTCCCCGCGCCCGCCCTCGCCGTCGTCCCCGCCCGCGCCCTCCCGGCGGCCACCGGCCCCGGCGTCGTGCCACGGAAGACCCACTTCGACCTCCAGGCCCATCGCGGCGGTCTGGGGCTGACGACCGAGAGCACCCTGGAGGGGTTCGCGAAGGCGCTGCGCCTCGGGGTGTCGACGCTGGAGCTGGACACCCAGGTCACCCGCGACCACAAGGTCGTCGTCACCCACGACCGGCAGGTCAGTGCCCAGAAGTGCCGGGACACCGCCCCGGTCGTGCCCGGCGACCCGTATTTCCCGTACGTCGGCAAGTACGTCAAGGACATGACGCTGGCGCAGCTGCGGACGATGGACTGCGGCTATCAGCAGCTGCCGGGGCATCCCGGACAGGAGCGCGTCCCCGGGGCCCGGATGATCGAGCTGCGGGACGTACTGGACCTGGTCGAGCGGTACAGGGCGCGGCAGGTCACGCTCAACGTCGAGACGAAGGTCGAGGCGGGCGCGCCCGAGCAGACCGCGCCGCGCGAGCTGTTCGTGCGGCGGGTGTACGAGGAGATCCGCGCCTCGGGCATCGAGGAGCAGGTCACGATCCAGTCGTTCGACTGGGGTGCGCTGAAGGTGATGCACCGGCTGGCGCCCGACTGGCCGCTCGTCGCCCTCACCAACCACGACTTCCTCCAGGTCGGCAAGGAGGGCGCCTCGCCGTGGCTGGGCGGGATCGACGCCGACGACTACGGCGGCGACTTCGTGCGGGCCGCCGCCACCGTCCCCGGCGTGCGGGCCCTGTCCCCGAACTACGGCTTCCCGCAGAACGGGAAGCTCGGCGACCCGGGCTTCCGCTTCTACCCCGACCGCGCGATGGTCGCCGCTGCCCACGCGCGCGGGCTGAGGGTGATCCCGTGGACCTGTGACGATCCGGCGACGGTGGCCGCGCTGATGGACCTGGGCGTGGACGGCGTCATCACGAACTATCCGGACCGGGTGCGGGCGCTGATGGCCGAGCGGGGCATGCGGCTGCCGAAGCGGTACCCGCCGCGCCCCTGACCGCCGCCGGGCAGCGCCGCGTCCGCCACCTCGGGGAACACCGGCGGTGTGGTGTTGCGCACGCGGGGCCTTACCGCGGTGGGCGGCGGGGCGGCCGAGGGCGCCGCCGCGGGGAGCGGCGGCGGGCGTGCTGGGGCGGGGCGGTGGGCCTCCGGGGGCCGCCAGGGGCGTACGCGGGTGGGCGTACGGTGCCGCCGGGCGCCCCCTGAGGTGCGCTTGTCACCACCCCGAACCTGGCATTACTGTCACCACGCCTTGGTGAACGGGAAATCCGGTGTGATGCCGGTGCGGCCCTCGCCACTGTGATCGGGAAGTCCGGCTCCGGCCCTCACGGGCAGCCACTGGGTCCGGGCCCTGGCGTCACATCGCCGCCCTTCGGGCGGACGACGGGATGGTGACGCCAGGGCCCCGCGACCCGGGAAGGCGGAGTTCGGGCGGTGGTACCCGTCAGCCAGGAGACCGGCCAAGGCGCGTCAACCATCCACGAGGTGCTGGAGAGGGTCTGTTCGAGCCATGCACATAGCCGAGGGTTTCCTGCCTCCGGCGCACGCGGTCGCCTGGGGCGCCGCGTCCGCGCCCTTCGTCGTCCACGGCGTCCGTTCCCTGACCCGCGAGGTGCGTGAGCACCCCGAGAGCACGCTGCTGCTCGGCGCCTCCGGGGCCTTCACGTTCGTCCTGTCCGCCCTCAAACTGCCCTCGGTCACCGGCAGCTGCTCGCACCCCACCGGCACCGGTCTGGGCGCGATCCTGTTCCGCCCGCCCGCCATGGCGGTGCTCGGCACCATCACCCTGCTGTTCCAGGCGCTGCTGCTCGCGCACGGCGGGCTGACGACGCTCGGCGCGAACGTCTTCTCGATGGCGGTCGTCGGCCCGTGGGCCGGCTACGCCGTCTACCGGCTGCTGCGGCGCTACGGCGCGCCGCTGATGGCCGCCGTGTTCTGCGGCGCATTCGTCGCCGACCTGTCCACCTACTGCGTCACCAGCGTGCAGCTGGCGCTCGCCTTCCCCGACCCGGGCAGCGGTTTCCTCGGCGCGCTCGGCAAGTTCGGCTCCATCTTCGCGATCACGCAGATCCCGCTCGCGGTGAGCGAGGGCCTGCTGACGGTGCTGGTCATGCGGCTGCTGGTGCAGTCCAGCAAGGGGGAACTGAACCGGCTGGGCGTGCTGGTGACGGGCAGGCGGGCCGAGGAGAAGACGGCGGCCGGGACCGGGACGGTGGCGGGATGAGCCGGAACACACGGATCAACGTCCTCCTGCTGCTCGTCGTCGTCGCGCTCGCGGTGCTGCCGCTGGCGCTGGGCCTCGGCGACGACGAGAAGGAGCCGTTCGCGGGCGCCGACGCGCAGGCCGAGACGGCGATCACCGAGCTCGACCCGGACTACGAGCCGTGGTTCTCGCCGCTGTACGAACCGCCGTCCGGGGAGATCGAGTCGGCCCTGTTCGCCGTCCAGGCGGCGATCGGCGCGGGCGTCCTCGCGTACTACTTCGGGCTGCGGCGCGGGCGGCGCCAGGGCGAGGAGCGGGCCCTGGCCCGGCGGGACGCCGAAGTGCCGCGGCACGCCGAAGTCCCCGAGGACGCCGGCGCACCGCGGGGCGGCGCCGCCGCGGGGGCCGAGCACGAGTCCGGGGTCTGAGCGCGCGTGCTGCCGATCGACGCGGCGGCGCACGGCAGCCGCTGGCGCCGCCGTCACCCCGTGGACAAGGCCGTGCTCGGGCTCGGCCTGACCGTGCTCGCGATCTCCCTGCCGCCGTGGCCGGGCGCGGCGCTGGTGCTGTCGGCGGCGCTGGCCGTGCTGCTCGGCCCGGCGGGAGTGCCCGGCCGGCGGCTGTGGCGCGCGTACCGGGTGCCGCTCGGGTTCTGTGTGACCGGCGCGGCGACGCTGCTGGTCCAGGTGGGCGGGCCCGGCGGGTTCGTCGCGCTCGCCCCCGGTGGCGCGGTGCGCGCCGGGGAGCTGCTGCTGCGCACCTCGGCGGCCTCCCTCGGGGTGCTGCTGTTCGCCTTCACCACGCCGATGTCCGACCTGCTGCCCCGGCTGGTGCGGGCGGGGGTGCCCGCGCCGGTCGTCGACGTGGCGCTGGTGACGTACCGGATGAGTTTCCTGCTGCTGGACTCGGTGCGGCTGATCCGGGACGCGCAGGCCGCCCGGCTCGGGCACACCACGCGGGCCGCGGCCTGGCGTTCGCTGGGCGGGCTCGGCGCCACCGCGTTCGTCCGCGCCTTCGACCGGGCGACGCGGCTCCAGGCGGGGCTCGCCGGGCGCGGGTACGACGGCACCCTGCGCGTCCTGGTGCCCGAGGCCCGGGTCTCCGTCCGTTTCACCGTCGCGAGCTGCGCCCTGCTGGCGGCGCTGGTCGCGCTCACGTTCGTACTGGATGCGTACGGGAAGGGCACGCTGACATGAGCGAGGCCACCGCCCTGGTCGCCCTGCGGGGCGCGTCGTTCGCCTACGAGGACGGTCCGCCCGTGCTCAGCGGGCTCGACTTCGAGGTGCGCGCGTCCCGCGCGCTGGCGCTGCTCGGCCGCAACGGCAGCGGCAAGACCACGCTGATGCGGCTGCTCAGCGGGGGGCTGCGCCCGCGTGAGGGCGAGCTGGTGGTCGAGGGCACGCCGGTGCGCTACGACCGCAAGGGGCTGACCCGGCTGCGGACGACCGTCCAGCTGGTCGTGCAGGACCCGGACGACCAGCTGTTCGCGGCGTCCGTCGCGCAGGACGTGTCGTTCGGACCGCTGAACCTGGGGCTGTCCGAACCGCGGGTGCGGGCGCGGGTCGCGGAGGCGCTGGCGGCGCTGGACATCACCGCGCTGGCCGACCGGCCCACCCATCTGCTGTCGTACGGGCAGCGCAAGCGGACCGCGATCGCGGGCGCGGTCGCGATGCGGCCGCGGGTGCTGATCCTCGACGAGCCGACCGCCGGGCTCGACCCGGACGGCCAGGAGCGGCTGCTGGCCACGCTCGACGGGCTGCGGGCGAACGGTACGACGGTGGTGATGGCCACGCACGACGTGGACCTGGCGCTGCGCTGGGCCGATGACGCGGCGCTGCTCACCCCGTCCGGTGTGCGCACCGGCCCGGCGCCCGACCTGCTCGCCCGCGCGGACCTGCTGGAGCAGGCGGGTCTGCGGCTGCCGTGGGGGGTCGCGGCGGCCCGGCTGCTGCACGCGCGGGGCCTGCTGTCCGACCCCGCCGCCGGCCCGCGCACCGCGGAGGCGCTGGCCGCGTTCGCCACCACGCACACCCCCGCCGAGGGCTGAGCCCCCGGGCCGCGCGAGTCTTCCTCCTTCCAGGGTGCGCCCGCGCGGAGGGGGTCGTCTCGCACGGCAGGGGGGTGCGCGTGCCGGTCGCGGCCGGTCCTGTGCGAGCGGTGCTGCGCCTACCGGTCCTTGGCGAGGGCGACCAGCTCGGCGAACAGGCCGCCCGCGTGGACCAGGTCGTCGTAGGAACCCTGTTCGACGATACGGCCCTCCCGCAGGACGACGATCCGGTCGGCGAGGCGGGTGTTCTCCAGCTGGTGGGTGACGACGACGGTCATCCGCTCGGCGGCGATGCGTTTGATCTCCAGGAAGATGCGGTGCTCGCCGCGCGGGTCCATCTGCGAGGTCGGCTCGTCGAGGATCAGCAGCGGGGTACGGCGGTACAGGGCGCGGGCGCAGGCCAGGCGCTGCCACTGGCCGCCGGACAGCTCGACGCCGCCGAAGAGTTCCCGGGCGAGCAGGGTGTCGAGCCCGTGCGGCAGCCGCTCGACGGCCTCGCGCATGCCGACGGCGTCGACGGCCTCCCACACGGGGGCGTCGTCGTGGGTGCGGGGCTGGCCGAGGGTGACGTTCTCGCGGGTGCGCAGCGGCCAGCAGGCGAAGTTCTGCGGGACGAGCGCGGTGCGCGCCCAGACCGAGTCGGGCCGGACCCGGGCCAGGTCGACGCCGTCCCACCGGACCTGTCCCTTGTCCGGCAGGAGGATGCCGGTCAGGAGCTTGGTGAGGGTGGACTTGCCGGAGCCGTTCTCGCCGACGACCGCCAGGATCTCGCCGCGGCGCAGGGTGAGGGAGACGCCGGCGACGGCGGGCTCGTCCTTGCCGGGGTACCGGTAGACGACCTCGTCGAGCCGGATCTCGGCCACCTCCTCGGGGATCGTCAGGTCGCCTCGCCGCGGGGCGCGTTCGGCGGCGAGGTCGAGGAAGGCGCGCATGTCGGCGAGGTAGAGCGAGGTGTGGAACAGGGCGGCTCCGTGCTGCACGAGCTGGGAGAGCGCGGCCAGCGTGGTCTGCACGGCGACGACCGCGGTGGCGGCGACGGGCAGCGCGACCCGGCCGGTGGCGGCGAGCCAGGCGAGCGCGGCCCAGGTGCCGAGCAGGAACACCCCGCCGAGGGCGGAGGTGGCGAGGACGATGCGCAGCATGCGCGGCGCGGCGGACAGGGTGCGCCGGTCGATGCGCTCGGACAGGGCGCGGTACCAGTAGACGAGGTAGCCGGTCATGCCGTTGGCGCGGATCTCGTCGCCGTGGCGCGGGTAGGTGGCCCAGAACCGCATCATGCCGCGGACGTTGCGGTCGGCGACGTTGGCGTAGTGCGTGGCGTAGTCGACGCGGGCGGAGAGCACGGCGCCGAGGCCGGCGGGCAGCACGGCGAGGAGCAGCAGCGGCAGCATCAGCCCGTGCAGGGCGCCGATGACGCCGGCCGCGGCGAGCATGCGGATGAGGGAGGCCACGAAGCGCTGGGCGTCGCGGACCATGTAGGTGGTGCGGGTGACGCCGACCTCGGCGGCCTCCTGACGGTCGGCGAAGCCGTCCACGCCGTAGGCGGAGGCCTCGACGCGGCAGACGGCGGACACCAGGGCGACGTCGGCCTCGGTGGTGAGGCGGGGGGTGATCCGTCCGTCGGCGTAGGAGGCGAGGGCGGCGCCGACCCGGCCGGCCGCGGCGGCCGCGGCGACGGCCAGGAGGTCCGGCAGGGCGGCGTGCAGGCGGTCGGGGACCGCGCCGCCCGCGAGGAGATGGGTCATGGCGCGCGCGGTGAAGCCGAGGACGACGGCGGCGGCGACGCCGGTGAGGAGCTGGCAGCCGAGCAGCAGCAGGACGGCGGGGCGGTAGACGGCCCAGGCCATGCGGGCGGTCTGGCCGAGCACGGCGGGCAGCCGCCGGCACATCGCCCGGAAACTGGCCTCCTCCAGCGGGTTCTTGCCGAACTTGCCCCCGTAGGCGATCGTCGCCGGTGGTGGAGGGGGTGGCGTCTTCGGGCTTTCTGGCGCGGTGTCGGGAACGGTCACCTGCATCCCTCCTCGGGTCGGGCGCCGCACCTGGGTGGTCCGGCGGTGCCCGGCTCAACGAGGGCGAGGGCGAATCGAACGCGCTCGATTCCGGACGACGGGGAGGCCGGTGATGCCGGGGCGGGGCGCGCCGCGTCCGCGTACCGCACGGGCCGTGCCGGCACCGGCGTTGGCCGAAACGCCGGTGCTCGTGACGGAGGTGGCCGGTGGGGTTCAGCCGGCCCGGTGCGCGGTCAGCTCGTCCCAGTGGACCGTGCGGTCGCACCAGCGACGCAGCAGGACGTGGTCGTGACCCACGGCGAGCAGTCCCGCTCCGGTGGCGGCCCGGTAGTCCTCCACGACGGCGACCAGGGCGGCGGTGGTGGAGGCGTCGAGCATCGCGGTCATCTCGTCGCACACCAGCAGGCGCGGGCGCAGCACCAGGGCGCGGGCGAGGCAGGCGCGCTGCAGCTGGCCGTCGCTGACCTCGTGCGGCCGCCGGGTCAGCAGGTCCGGGGTCAGGCCGACCGTGGCGGCGAGTTCGGCGACCCGTTCGGGGACCTGGGCGCGCCGGCCGGTGGCGCGCAGGGGTTCGGCGATCAGGTCGGCGAGCCGCAGCCGGGGGTCGGCGGAGAGCCGCGGCTGCTGGAAGACGACACCGAACGCGGTGCGCTGCTCGCGGGGCGCGCGGTGGCGCCATCCGCGCGCGGGGGTGCCGTCGAGCACGACGGCGCCCGCGTCGGGGCGGTGCAGCAGTGCGGCGACCCGCGCCAGGGTGGACTTGCCGCACCCGCTGGGCCCGAGCAGTCCGACGGCCTCACCGGGGGCGACGGTCAGGGAGACGTCCCGGACGACGGGGTCGCGGCGGTCGTATCCGGCGGTGATGGCGCGCAGTTCGAGCAGGGGCGTCGCGGGCGCGGAGGGCTCGGGTGTGACGGTGCCGGCCGTGGAGGGTGCGGCGGACGCGGAGGCTGCGGCGGTCGCGGAGGTCGCGGACACGGGGGTTTCAGGCACGGAGGTCTCCCACGCGGGTGGTGTCCCGGACGTCCTCGACCGCGTACGGGTGGTGACAGGCGACGGCGCCGCCCGGCGGCGGGGTGCCGCAGACCTCGGTGGCGCGGGCGCAGCGCGGGGCGAAGGCGCAGCCGTCGGGGAGGTCGCCGAGTTCCGGGGGCATGCCGGGGATGGGGGTGAAGGCGCGGTCGGGCAGGGCGTCGAGGAGACCGCGGCTGTAGGGGTGGCGGGGGCCGGGCGCGCCGAAGAAGGCGGCGGCGTCGGCGAGTTCGACGATGCGGCCCGCGTACATCACGGCGACGCGGTCGGCGATGCGTTCGGCGGCGGCCAGGTCGTGCGTGATCACCAGCAGCGCGCGCCCGGTGGAGGCGACGGGTCCCTCGGCCTTTGCCGTACCCTCGGCGCCCTCGGCCGTCTCGGCCCCTTCGGCCTTCTCGGCGCCCTTGGCCCTCTCGGCCCCTTCGGCCTTCTTGGCACCCTTGGCCTGCTCCGCGACCTCGGCCGTCGCGCCGCCCGCCGCCTCCGCGGCCCTCCTGGCCCTCTCGCCACCCCAGGCCCCCTCGTCGACATGCCGCCGCAGCTCGTCGACGGTGCGGTCGACGAGGTCGCGGTCGAGGCCGGTGGTCGGCTCGTCGGCGAGCAGCAGCGGGGCGTCGCCGACGAGGGCGAGTGCGGTGGCGGCGCGCTGGGCGAGGCCGCCGGAGAGTTCGTGCGGGTAGCGGTCGAGGTGGCCGGCCGGGAACGCGGCGCGCTCGGCGGCCCGTTCGGCGGCGGCGCGCAGGGCGTCCCGGCCGCGCACCGGGGTGAGCGCGGCGACCGTCTCCTCCAGCTGGGAGCGGATGGTGCGCACGGGGGTGAGGTGCGCGGCCGGGCTCTGCGGGACGAGACCGACGAGGCGGCCGCGGACGGTGCGGGCGAGGGTCCGCTCGTCGGCGGCGAGCAGGTCGAGGTCGCCGAGGAGGGCCTGTCCGGCGACCTGGGCGTTGCCGGGCAGCAGTCCGAGCAGGGCGGAGGCCAGCACGGACTTGCCGCAGCCGCTCTCGCCGATGAGCGCCAGGCACTCGCCGGGCGCGACGTCGAAGTGGGCGTCGGTCACGGCGGCGACACCGCGTCCGCCGGGCATCAGGAAACGCACCGACAGACCGTGCACCGACAGGACGGGGGCGGGGGCGCGCTCGCTCACAGCATCAGCTCCGATCGGCGGCGGGGGTTGATCCGCTCCCGCCAGGCGCCGGCGAGTCCGGCGATGGCGAGGGTGGGCAGGATGATGAACAGGCCGGGGAAGAGGGTGGGCCACCACTGCCCGGCGAGCAGGGAGCCGCGGGCGCTCTGGATGAGGTTGCCGAGGCTCGCGGTGTGGGTGGGCAGGCCGAGGCCGAGGAAGGACAGCGCGGACTCGTGCCACATGGCGTGCGGCACCATCAGGACGGCGGCGAGCGCGGCCTGCGGCAGCACGGCGGGCAGCAGGTGCCGTACGGTCACCCGCCACCGGGACGCTCCCCCGCTGACGGCGGCGTCGATGTACGGCCGGGAGCGCAGCGACAGCACCTCGGCGCGCACGATCCGCGCGGTGGACAGCCAGTGGGTGAGGGCGACGGAGACCACCACGGGCCAGACGCCGGGCCGGAACATGGCGACGATGAAGATGCCGAGCAGCAGGTGCGGCACGGAGGAGACGGTGTCGACGACCCGCATGACGGCGCGGTCGGCCCAGCCGCCGAGTGCTCCGGCGGTGGCGCCGACGGCGGTGCCGACGACGGTGGCGGTGAGCGCCGCGGCCACGCCGACGAGCAGCGAGACCCGCAGCCCGTAGACGCAGCGCAGCAGCAGGTCGCGGCCGACGTCGTCGGTGCCGAACGGGTGCTCCCAGGAGGGCGCCTCCAGCTTGGCGGCCAGGTCGACGGCCTGCTGGTCGAGCTGGGCCAGGGGCGGGACGAGCAGCACGGCGAGGACGGTCGCGGCCAGCACGGCGGCCGAGACGCGGACCCGCAGGGCGCGGCTGGTGCGGCGGTTCGTGCCGTACGACCGCCAGGCGCGCCCGGCCGGGGACTTCGCCGCGGCGGGCGCCGGTGCGTCACATGTCACTGAGCTTCACCCTCGGGTCGAACAGTCCGTAGAGCAGGTCGGCGAGCAGGTTGCCGACGAGGACGGCGGCGGTGGCGAGCGTGGTGAGGGCGGCCAGCAGCGGGAAGTCGACGGCGGTGGCCGCCTGGACGGTGGCGGCGGCGATGCCGGGCCAGCTGAAGACGCTCTCCACCAGCAGGGCGCCGGTGATGAGTTCGGGCACGCGGGAGCCGATCAGGGTGAGCACGGGCAGCAGTCCGGAGCGCAGGGCGTGGCCGAGCAGCACGGTGCGTTCGGCCAGGCCCCGGGCGCGGGCGCCGCGCACCGGGTCCTCGGCGAGTGCGTCGCCGACGCCCTGGCGGACGTAGAGCGTGAACCAGGGCAGCTGGGAGACGGCGAGCACCCCGGCGGGCAGCACCAGGTGGCTCGTGACCTGCCCGAAGGTGACCTGCCGGCTGGCGGTGTCGGTGAGGCCGCCCGCCGGGAGGAGGTCCCAGCGCAGGGCGAACAGCCAGACGGCGAGCAGCGCGATCCAGAAGACCGGGGCGGCCTCCAGGAGGTAGGCGAGCGCGCTGACGGCGCGGTCCACGAGGGAGCCGGGGCGGCGGGCGGCGAGCACGCCGAGCACCGTGCCGAGCAGTACGGCGACGGCGAACGCGACCGCGCACAGCAGCGCCGACCACACCAGGCGTTCGCCGATGACCTGGGTGACCGGCTGGCGCAGCACGGTGGAGTGGCCGAGGTCGCCGGTGAGGGCGGCGGTCAGCCAGTCCCACCAGCGGGTCCAGAACGGCTGGTCCACGCCGAGGTTGGCGCGCAGCCGGTCCAGGGTCTCCTGGTCGGCGCCGAGCGCGGCGGTGCCGGCGTAGGCCTTGACGGGGTCGAACGGGGAGGCGGCGGCGATGGCGAACACGCCGAAGGTGACGGCGAGGAGGACGGGCCCCGCGAACAGGGCCCGTCGTCCCGCCAGGCGTGCCATCGCCCCCCAGGGGGGCGTCCTCATCGCTTCGGCCGCCAGTCCTCGATGTTCCACCAGGGGCCGCTGGCGAAGCCGTGCTCGTGCGGCTCCAGCTGGGTGGTCAGGCCGTCCCAGCGGTCGGCGAGCACGTACACGTGGTCGATGTGGGTGAGGAAGGTGTAGCCGGGGTCGTCGACGAGGGCGCGCTGGACCGTGCCGTAGGCGGCCTCGCGCCGGCCCGGGTCCTGGGTGCGGCGGCCGGTGTCGAGGGCCTTGTCCACGGCCGGGTTGCGGTAGCGGGCCATGTTGTTGAAGCCGTCGCCGGCGAGGGAGGAGTGCAGCAGGGTGTACAGGCCGAAGTCGGGGTCGCCGACGCTGCCGAAGCCGGCGAGGACCGCGTCCTTGCCCATGCGCGGCTCGATGACCTCCCAGGTGGCGCTCTCCACCTTCACCTCGATGCCGGCCTTCTTGGCGTCGGAGGCGTAGGCGAGGGCGTGGTCCTGGCGGACCTTGTCGCCGGAGGGGTAGAGCAGGGTGAAGGAGGCGCGGCGGCCGTCCTTGGCGCGGACGCCGTCGCCGCCGGGCTTCCAGCCGGCCTTGTCGAGGATCTCGTCCGCCTTGGCGAGGTCGCGGTCGCGTTCGACGGCGGGGTCGAACGCGGGGTCGTCGGTGGGCAGCGGCCCGTAGGCGGGGCGGCCCGCGCCGTCGAGGATCTTGTCGACCATGGCCCGGCGGTCCACGGCGGCGTCGAGGGCCCGCCGGATCGCCCGGTCGCCGGTGACGGGTCCGTCGCTGGGGAGGGTGACGGCCCGGAAGTCGTAGGACTTCGCCTCGTACGTCCGCTTGTCGCCGTCCTCGGCGAAGGTGGCGGCGAGGTTGGGCGGCAGGACGGCGCCGTCGAGGTCGCCGGAGCGCAGCCGGGTGGCGCGGACGTCGTCGTCGGCGATGACCGCCATGGTGAAGGTCTTCACCTTCGGCTCGGGGCCCCAGTAGCGGGGGTTGGCCTTGAAGGTGAGCTTCTCGCCCTTGCGCCAGTCGGCGAGGACGTACGGTCCGGTGCCGACGGGCTCGGTGTTGAAGGAGCCGGTGTTGGGGTCCTGCTTCCCGGCGATGTGCTCGGGGACGATGGGCAGGACCGTGCGGGCGGCGAAGGGCGCGTAGGGGTACTTCAGGCGGAAGACGACCGTGTCGTCGCCGCGTGCCGTGACGCTGTCGACGGCGTCCAGCTCGCTCTTGGCGGTGTTGTTGGTCTTGGCGTCGAGGACGGTCCGGTAGGTGAAGACGACGTCGTCGGCGGTCAGCGGTTCGCCGTCGCTGAACTCGACCCCGTCGCGCAGGGTGTAGGTGTACGTGCGGCCGCCGTCGGTGATCTTCGGCAGCGCGGTGGCGAGGGCCGGCTTCAGCTTCAGGCCGGCGTCGCGGGCGAGCAGCCCGTCGAAGATCTTGGAGTTGCCGTCCTTGCCGTAGCCGAGCAGCGGGCTGAGGGTCTCCGGCTCGGTGGCCACGCCGATGACGACGGAGTCGGCGGCCTTCGCGTCGTCCGTCCCGCCGCCGGGTGCCGAGCAGGCGGCGACCCCGGCGGTCAACGCCGCCGTGACGGCGGCACCTCGTATCCGTCGGGCCGTCATGGACCTCACACCCTTGTTGCCGTTTTCGCGTTGTTGCATAGCGGTGGCAATTAAAGGTCACGAAGGCGCTCGAGCACCAGTCCGTACGTCCCCCGTGTGACGCCACCGCAAGGCGTGCCTGAATTGCCCATTTTGTCTGCTTAGCATGCGTACTCCGCGTGATGAGAGGACATCAGATGGCGCCCACCGGCCGTCGCACAGGCCTGCCCGAGCATCCCTCGGCCCCCACCGACGCCGTATGGCGTGCCGCGGTCCCGCACCTCGCCCGCCGCCGCTTGTTCACCGTCGCCGCCGCGGCCGCCACCCTGGCCTTCGGCACCGGCCTGCCCGCGCGGGGCGCGATGGCCGCCCCGCAGCTCGACGCCGCCCGGATCACCGAGGACCCCTTCACCCTGGGGGTCGCCTCCGGCGATCCGCTGCCGGACTCGGTCGTGCTGTGGACCCGGCTCGCGCCCACCCCGTACGAGCCGGACGGCGGACTCGGACAGCAGCGGATCGCCGTGCAGTGGGAGGTCGCCCTCGACGAGTGGTTCGCCGTCGTCGTGCGCGACGGCGTCGCCCTGGCCTACCCGGAGTACGGCCACAGCGTGCACGTCGACGTCAAGGGCCTGGACCCGGGCACCCCGTACTACTACCGGTTCCGCACCGGGGCCTGGATCAGCCCGGTGGGCCGCACCCACACCGCGCCGGACACCGGCACCCCCGTCGCGTCCCTGCGCCTGGCCGCCGTCGCCTGCCAGGCGTACCACGACGGCTACTACACCGCCTACCGGCACCTGGCGAACGAGGACGTCGACCTCGTCTTCCACCTCGGCGACTACCTGTACGAGTACGCCGTCAACTCCGCCGGCGGCGAGCGCCGGTACGCCGACGGCACGCTCCCGGACGTCTTCAACCGGGAGACCATGACCCTGGCGGACTACCGGATGCGGTACGCCCTGTACAAGACCGACGCCGACCTGCAGGCCGCGCACGCCACGCACCCCTTCGTGGTCACCTGGGACGACCACGAGACCGAGAACAACTACGCGGGCCCCTTCGACGAGAACGGCAGCCCGCCCGAGCAGTTCCTGCTGCGGCGGGCCGCCGCCTACCGCGCGTACTGGGAGAACCAGCCGCTGCGCTCCGCGCAGCTCCCCCAGGGCCCGGACGCCCGGCTGTACCGCCGCCTCCACTGGGGCACCCTCGCCCAGTTCGACCTGCTCGACACCCGCCAGTACCGCTCCGACCAGGCCTACGGCGACCGCCCGCACGTCCCGGGCCCCGAGTCCGACGACCCGGCGCGCACCCTCACCGGCGCCGAGCAGGAACGCTGGCTGATCGACGGCTGGCACGACTCCGGGGCGCTGTGGACCGTGATGCCCCAGCAGGTGCTGTTCAGCCAGCGCAACTTCGACGTGACCAACCCGCCGAAGGTCTCCATGGACGCCTGGGACGGCTACCGCGCCTCACGCAACCGGGTCGTCGCCGGGGCGAAGGCCGCCGGACTCGCCAACTGGCTCGTCCTCACCGGAGACGTCCACGTCAGCTATGCCCTCGACATCAAGGACGACTTCGACGACCCGGCCTCCCGCAACCTCGGCACGGAACTCGCCTGCACCTCCATCACCAGCGGCAAGGACGGCGCGGCCAGGCTGCCCAACTGGGAGTCGCACCTGCGGGCCAACCCGCACATGAAGTTCTACGACGGCAGGCGCGGCTACCTCCGGGTGCGGCTGGACCGGGCCCGGGCGGAGGCCGACTTCCGGACGATCCCGGCCGTGTCGACGCCCGGCGCGCCCGTCACGACGGCCGCGTCGTTCGTCACCGAGGTGGGGAACCCCGGGCTCACACCGGCGTGACACCGGCCCCGTCCCGCCCCCCTGCCCGCCTCGGCCCGCCCTCCTGCCCTCGCCCCGGTCCGCCTCAGGGCGCCCCCGCTCCGCCTCAGGGCGCCCCGGTCCGCCTAGGAGCGCCCCGCTCCGCCTCGCAGCGCCCTACTGCACATGGCGCTCCGAGGCGTCACCAAAAGCGCGAAAGCGCGCCGCACGCGACATCCCGGCGGGCCGCCGCGGCAAGGCCTATGGCCTCACGGCAGCTTCCCCAGGAGCGAAGGAGACAGCTCGAATGGCCCACAGACACACCGTTGCCCGGCACGGGGCCGCGCTCACCGTGCTCGGCGCGCTCGTCCTCGCCGCGATCCCCACGGCCGAGGCGGCCGATCCGGAGCCCTCCGCCGGTTCCGTCGCCACGGCGGCCCAGACCCTCGGTGCCGACAAGCCGTCGCAGCAGGTGCTCCTCGCGCTGCAGCGGGACCTGAGGCTGACGTCGACGCAGGCGCGGGAGCGGCTGGTCAACGAGGCGGAGGCCGGGGCGCGCGCGGGCAGGCTGCGCAACGCGCTCGGCGAGCGGTTCGCCGGCGCCTGGCTGCGCGGCCCGGTGGCCGGCGAGCTGACCGTGGCGACCACCAACGCCGAGGACGTGCCCGCCATCGAGGCCGAGGGCGCGAAGGCCGTGGTCGTCACGCACACCCTGGCCGCCCTGCGGGCCGTGAAGGCGCGGCTGGACAGCACGGACATCCTGTACGACACGCGCGACTCCCCGACGTGGTACGTCGACGTGCCGGGCAACCGGGTGGTGCTGGAGGCCGTGGACCAGGCGTCCGGGGCCGCGTTCGTGTCGGCCGCCGGGCTCCGTGCGGAACAGGTCGCCGTCCGGGTGACGGCGAACCGGCCGCGGCTGTTCGAGAACATCACCGGTGGTGATGCCTTCTACATCGACGGCGCCGCCCGCTGCTCCGTCGGCTTCTCCGTCACCAAGGACCAGCAGCAGGGCTTCGTCACCGCCGGCCACTGCGGCAAGGCGGGCGCGAAGACCACCGGCTTCAACCAGGCCGACCAGGGCACGTTCCAGGCCTCCACGTTCCCCGGCAAGGACATGGCGCATGTGGCCGTCAACGCGAACTGGACCGCGACCCCGGACGTGAAGGGCGAGGGCGGCCAGAAGGTGCAGGTCGCCGGGTCGGTCGAGGCGCTGGTCGGGGCGTCGGTGTGCCGTTCGGGCTCGACCACCGGCTGGCACTGCGGCACCATCGAACAGCACGAGGTCAGCGTCAGCTACGCCGAGGGCACCGTCGACGGCCTCACCCAGACCACGGTGTGCGCCGAGCCCGGCGACTCCGGCGGCCCGTACGTGGCGGGCGTCCAGGCGCAGGGCGTCACCTCCGGCGGCAGCGGCAACTGCACCGAGGGCGGCACGACGTTCTACCAGCCGGTCAACCCGATCCTCGGCGACTTCGGCCTCACCCTGACGACGGCGTCGCAGCAGTCCGCGCCCGCTCCGCAGGACGGCACCGCGGCGGACGCGTGGAAGTCCGGCCGGGTCTACGAGGTGGGGGCCACCGTGACCGTCGCCGGCGTGCGCTACCAGTGCCTCCAGCGGCACCAGGCGCAGGGCGCGTGGGCGCCCGACACGACGCCCGCGCTCTGGCAGCGGCTGTAACCGGATCGGAGCGCCGGTTCACGGCTCCGCGAGGATCCCGTACGCCGTGGTGACGAACGGGTCGCGGTGCCGGAACCGGCGGGTGCACACCGCGGCCAGGGCCGTGCCGGTGTCGGGCCGGAAGCCGATGAAGGCCTGCTGGCCGAGGGTGGCGCCGCTGTGGAAGTACAGCGGCCCGCCCGGCGTCGGATGCCGGAACCAGGACACGGTGTGCACATGCCGGTGCCCCAGACCGCGCTGGAGCACCGGTGTGCGCACCGCGCCCGGCACGCCCTCCGGGTCGAGGTGGGCTTCGAGGAAGGTCAGCAGATCGTGCGGGGTGGCGCGCAGCGCGCCCGCCGCCGTGAAGCCGCCCGCATCGAACGGGGGCACCGGCGTACGGCCGTCCGCGCCGTGCCCGGCGGCGTCGGTCTTCGGGTCCTCGGCGCGCAGCGCGGTGCCGCGCAGTCCGAGCGGGCCGAGCACGTGCGCGGTGAGCAGCTCCTCCCAGGAGGTGCCGGTCGCCGCCGCGACCGCCTGTCCGAACACGGCGACCCCGAAGTTGGAGTACCGCCACCGGGTGCCGGGCCGGTGGCGCGGCCGGTGGCGCAGGAAGGCGTCGGTGACCCGGTCGGCCGGGTAGCGGGCGTACGGGTTGGTGCGCCAGGCGGGCAGGCCGCGCAGGTAGAAGTCGCGCGGCAGGTTGGGCAGCCCGGAGGTGTGGGTGACGAGGTGGGCGAGCGTCACCGGGTGCGGGCCGGGGAGGCGGTCCGGATCGAGGCAGGCGGCGGCCGGCTCGCCGCCGGTCAGCAGGCCGCGCCGGGTCAGCTGGACGAGCAGCAGTCCGGCGAACGCCTTCGAGGCCGAGCCGATCTCGTAGCGCAGGTCCTCCCGCGGTACGGGGGGCGGCGGGGCGGTGCCGCCGCAGTGCTGGACGCGCCGGCCGCCCCGGGAGACGGCGAAGACGGCGTCGGGCGCGTCGACGGCGTCGACGGCCGCCGCGAGCCGCTCCCGCAGCGCCGCGTCGTCCGTGGCGGAGGTTGCCGCGGGGGGCGTGCCCGAGGCGCTGCCCACGCCGGATTCCTCGCCCGGCCAGTACATGTCCGGCTCGCTCCTCTCGTCCGGTGCGCTCATGTCGCCGGCTGCGCCAGCTCGGTGAGGGCGCGGGATGTGGCCATCACGGAGGCGAAGGCGGCGACCAGGGTGGGGTGGTAGACGATGTCGAAGACCTCGTCGGGGTCGCCCTCGGGCATCTCCCGCACGGCGGGCATGGCGCCGTCGGGCTGCTGGACCGCGGCGAACTTCTCCCAGGCCCGCTCGTCGAAGGTGGGCCGGGGCAGGCAGGCGTCGACGACGAGGAGTTCGCCGAGCAGGTCCCAGCGTTCGAGGTCCAGCCAGTCGTCGATCCACACCGGCAGCCAGGTGGCCAGGTAGTCGGCGAGGCGGGGCGGCAGGCCCTCGGGCCGCTCGCCCCAGTCGGTGAGGTGGAAGACGGTGTGGGTGAAGTCGTAGGCGATGCGCGCGGTGACCGTCCACGGCTCGGGGGTGCGGGCCAGCCAGGTGGTGTCCACCAGGTCGGCTTCCGGCGGGCGGGGGGTGAGGCCGAAGCGGCGCTGGAACGCGGACAGGCCGAGCCGGCGGGTCGGCGTGACCTCGTAGGACGTCCAGCTCTCCAGCCGGTGGTTGAGGACGGTGGCGCGCTCGACCTCGGGCTGGCTGTAGCCGAGTTCCTTGTAGGCGAGGTACACCTCGAAGGGGATGGGGGAGACCGGCTCGATGCGCTGGCCGCGCACCAGCATCCGGCCGCCGTCGAGGGTGTCGCGCCAGGTGTGGTCGAGCAGCCGGCGGGCCAGCTCGGCCTGGCGTGACCCGGCGACGCCCTCACGGAGCAGCACCTTGCAGATCAGGGCCAGTTCGCCGATCGGCTTGAACCGCTCGAGGAAGCCCACTTCCGGGTCGACGTCGACTTCCAGACGGAACCCGTCGCGGTGGGCCCAGAGCCATTCGAGGGCGCGGACGCCCACGGTGTGGATGAGTCGGGTGGCGGTCATCCGGGCACTCCTTGTCCGCCGTACCGGTGCGCCGTGGCACCGGGCGCCCCGGCCGCCGCGTCCGCGGGGAGGCGCGCGAGGGTCAGGGCCGCCGCGAAGGCGGCCATGAGGGTGGAGTGGTAGCAGTGCGGGAAGTCGGGTTCGGGGCCGCGTCCGCCGTCCGCGCCGCGGTCCGGTTCCTCCTCGGGCAGGGCGCCCGACGCGTACTGCGCCGGCGCGAGCCGCGCCCAGGAGTCCGTCAGCAGCGCCGCGTCCGGGCCTCCGGGGAGGCTGGCGGCGACGACGAGCAGTTCGCAGCTCAGGTCCCACATCCCGGCGTCCAGGCAGGTGTCCAGCCAGGGCGGCAGCCAGTCGGCCAGGTAGCCGGCGAGGTCGGCGGGGACGCCCTGGGGGTCGTGGCCCCAGTCGGTGAGGTGGAAGACCACGTGGGTGAGCGAGTAGCCGGCGGCGCGTTCGAACGCCCAGGGTTCGGCGCGCCCGCCGAGCCAGGTGGAGCGCAGGACACGGGCGGCGTCCTCGGGCCGCCGGATGCCGCTGCGCCGTTCGGCGCGCAGCACGCCCAGCCGGCGGGTGGGCTCCTGTTCGGTGAGCCGCCAGCCCCGGCTGCGGGCGACAGTCGCGGCGGCGGCCTCGTAGCCGGGGTGGCGCAGGCCCGCCGCGGCGAAGACGGAGTAGATCTCCAGCGGGTAGGTGGCGAAGGGTTCGAGGCGTTGCAGTTCCACGAACAGCCCGCCGTGGTCGGTCTGTTCCCAGGCGAACCGCAGCAGGTCACCGGCCTGGGCGTGCAGCGGGTCGGTGGGCGGGGTGTGCAGCCGTACGGTCGCGCAGACCTGGGCGAGTTCGCCGAGCGGCTTCCAGGTGAAGTTGACCTGGCAGTCGGGGTCGAGGGCGTCCTCGCCGAGGGCGAACTCGCCACGGTGCGCGGACAGCCACGCGAGCGCGGCGGACTGCGTGTCCCGGATGCGCCGGGTGTCCCGGGTCGCCCCCGCGGGCGCGGCCGTCATACGCGGGCTCCGGTCGCGCGCATCACCCGGGCCGCCTCGACCTGGAGCGCGACGCGCGGATCGGTGCCGCCCATCAGCTCCACGAAGTCCAGCCCGGCCTCCAGGCCCAGCTCCGGTGGCACCCCGTCGAGCAGGGTGAGCCAGCGTCCGGCCCCGGCGGCCTGCTGCCAGTCCCTGCGGCGCACCGCGCGGACGAAGCCGCGGGCCACGTCGACGGGGCGGCGGCGGGCGGCCTCGCAGACCGCGCAGTCCTCACCCGGCAGAGCGAGCGGGGCGAGCACGGCCAGCTGGTGTGTGAGGAACTGCCAGGAGGCGCCGTCCAGCCAGGAGGCGCCGGGCTCCTGGGCCCGGTCACCGGGGAGGACGCCGTCCGGCGCGGCCTCGAAGCGCCGCAGGGTGCGGCGCATGGCCCAGTGGCTCCAGCGCACGGCGGGAGTCGCGTCGGGTCGGGGCGGGAAGCTCTCCACGGCCTTGCGGAACACGGCGAGTTGCGCCATGTCCGGCAGGGTGCGGGAGAGCACCTGCGGCAGCAGCAGGTCCGCGCCCAGCACGCGTACGGCCGGAAGGGAGAGGCCCGCCTCGGGGACCTCCGGTGCTTCGGGGCCCGATACGGTGACGTGGTCTCCGCCACGGAGGGCGGAGACCACACCAGAGGCGAGCTCCTGCACTGCGCCCTGCAAGAGGGCCGAAGTGCCTGATTGCTCCATTCAGCTGCTCTCCTGAGTCGCTCAGCCCTTCTTGGGGCGAGGGGTGGGCGGGGACAGGAGCAGCTTGATCGCGCCGCCTTCCAGCGCCAGGGCGGCGCACTCCCGGCTGTCGCGGAAGACACCGTCGGGCTCGACCGGGTCGAGGGCCGCTTCGATGTCGGTGTCCTGGATTCCGATGACTTCTTCGATGGTCTCGTGTACGGAAGGCACCTGCATCATCTCCCTTGAGGCTTGCGATTACCTTCACCTCCCCAGTTGACCGAATTGGGGCGTTTCATGCAGAACATCCGATTAAAACCTGTTTCATCCCTTCAACATTTCAACGATCGGTCAGTTGACGAGCGGACTTCCCGGACCTCGTGAGCCATGAGCCGGCGAGATCGTCCGGGACTGCGCCAACGACCTGAGAAGGAGGGCGGGTTACGGGAGCACCGGCAGGCTCGGCGGCCACGTCGGCCGGGAGGGCCGTGCACGCGCCAGCGGCGCCTAGACCTCATTGCGGTCGTCAACCACCGGTGAGAACCAGGCGGTTCGCCAACTCCGGCGCCCGTCGACACCCCCGTGCAGGGCGACTGCCGCACGGAGCGGGCACGTTCGGCATTTACATCCAGGATTCTCTGAATTCAGGAATCGGTGTACTCTGCCGCCGTGCTGACTGCTGCCTCCGACATCGACGTGCTGACCCGTTTCGGCCGCGCGCTCGCCGACCCCCTCCGCTGCCGCATCCTGCTCGCCCTGCGCGCCGCCCCCGGGTACCCGGCCGCCCTGGCCGACGCGCTCGGTGTCTCGCGCACCCGGCTGTCGAACCACCTCGCGTGTCTGCGGGACTGCGGCCTGGTCGTCACCGTCCCCGACGGCCGCCGCACCCGCTACGAGCTGGCCGACACGCGCTTCGGGCAGGCGCTGGACGCCCTGCGCACCGCGGTGGTCGACGTGGAGTCGGACCGGACGTGCGCGGACGCGGACGACAAGGGGTGCTGCTGAGCATGGCAGCGCGGCCCGCACGCACCGTCGGCTCCCCCGGCACCGGCCCGGACCGCCGTGACGCGCTCACCCGGCGCATCCGGCTGCTGGTGGCCGCGACCATCGCCTACAACCTCGTCGAGGCGGCCGTCGCCCTCACCGCGGGCGCGCTCGCCTCGTCCACCGCCCTGCTCGGCTTCGGGCTGGACTCGGTGATCGAGGTGTCCTCCGCCGCCGCGGTCGCCTGGCAGTTCTCCGCCCGCGACCACGCCGTCCGGCAGGCGCGCGAGCGCCGCGCGCTGCGGATCGTCGCCGTGTCCTTCCACGCCCTCGCCGCCTACGTCACCGTCGACGCCGCACGCGCCCTCCTGGGCACCGCGGAGCCGGCCGAGCGCTCCGTCACCGGCATCGTGCTCGCGGCGCTCTCCCTCGCCGTCATGCCGTTCCTCTCGGCCGCGCAGCGCCGGGCGGGGCGGGCCCTCGGCTCCGCCAGCGCGGTCGCGGACTCCCGGCAGACCCTGCTGTGCACCTACCTGTTCGCCGCCCTGCTGGCCGGACTGCTCCTCAACGCCACGCTGGGCTGGTCCTGGGCCGACCCGCTCGCCGCCCTCGCCATCGCCGCCGTCGCCGTCAGGGAAGGCCGGGCGGCCTGGCGCGGCGAGGGCTGCTGCGCCCCGCCCACGGCCTCAGCCACAGCCACAGCCACAGCCACAGCCACAGCCACAGCCACAGCACCTGCGGTGTCCGCCCCGTCCACCCCGCGGGAAACGCAGGGGTGCGCCTGCGCGCCGGGCGGGACCTGCTGCGCCTGACATCGGGCCGACACGCCCGCACCGCGCCGACGGAGCGTGAGCCCCGCACCGGCCAGTCCATGTCGGCGTCGGCCACCCGGCCCGCGTCCGTCCGCCGCTGGGCGCGTCAGTCGACGTACGACTCCAGCGTCCCGCGCCGGCGCACGTCCAGCGTCGCGCAGTGGAACGAGCCGCCGAACGGGGCGTAGTGGAGGAGGTCGCAGGGGATCGGCTCGAAGCCCCAGCGTTCGAGGGAGCGCAGCATCTCGGTGTGGTGGCGTTCGGCGATCACCCGCTTCTCGTCCACCATGAGCACGTTCATGCTGAGCCAGCGGCCGCACATCGAGGTGACCTTCAGCAGCGGGTCCCGGATGGGGGTGGGCTCGGGGGCGATCAGGACGTCCCAGGAGCGCAGCACCTCGGGCAGCCGGTCGACGTCCACGTAGTCCGGGTTGACCAGCACCTTTCCGGGTGCCAGCGGGACGAAGGTGGTGTCGATGTGCATGGGCGTGCGGCAGCGGCTCTCGATCTCGTGGATGCGGTAGCCGGGGCCGAGGTGGCGGCGCAGCCACTCGATGCCCATGCGGTTGGTGACGTTGCTGCGGGTGACGAACAGGTCCCGTCCGGCGCGCACGAAGTCCGCCGCGTCGAAGACGGGTTCGAATTCGGTGAGGATGTAGCGCATGGGCTCGTCCGGCCCGGGGACGCGGAAGCCCCCGACGAAGAGGTCGTCGGTGAGCTGCGGCTTGGGGGCCGAGGTCCAGCGGGCGCCGCGCCGGAAGTAGTCCTTGAGGATCGGGCGGTAGGAGTGCGTCTCGAAGTACCGGCAGGGCCACGCCATCGGCGTCTCGATGATCTCGTCGCCGATCACGAGCATGCTGTCGCGCGGGCAGCTGTTGCAGAAGCCGCGTGACGACCAGTCCGGGGTGCCGAAGCGCCGTCCGTGGTCGACGGCGTCGGGGCGGCGGACGGTGACGCCGAGGGACGTGAGCAGCGCGACGAACCCGTCCAGTTCCTGCTGCGCCCGCTCGACCAGCAGCCGCGGATAGCGGAAACCGCCGGCGAGCCCTTGCAGCCGCGCGGCCCACGGCGGCACGTTGCACGTCACCACCGGGTGGGTCGGGGGGATCCGCGACCCGTCGAGCCGGCCGACGATGATCTCCTCCAGCGGATCCCACTCGTTGTGCGAACAGACCGGTGACACAAGACGTCCCGCCGACTCGTCGGTCACCTCACTCACCAGCGCCATGCAGACCAGATTCCCGGACGACCCGGATTCAAGCGCACCCCACCCGTACGGAGGTACCCGAGTCGGCCCGAGTCCGATGTCATCCCCATACCGGGGGCATATGCAGTTTTTGCGCCTTTGGCATATGACAAGTCGCATGTGCGTCCACTCTGTGACACCGTGAGGAAGGCGCCCGCGGATCCTTCAGGCGCATCGGCCCGCCCCAGGTGCCCGGCCTCGTCCGGCACTGCCGCCTCCCGGGTGGCAGCTCAATCAACGCCCGCACCAGCCGTACGGCCCGGCGTGTGCCCGCTTCCGTCCCAGGACCGGGCCCCGCCATGGGCGCGCCCATGGCGGGGCCCGGCGGCCGGCGCGAGGGAATGTCGACATGGTCAGCGCCATCGAGGACTACGCCTTCATCGGCAACCTGCACTCGGCCGCTTAGGTGGGGCGCGACGGGTCGATCGACTGGCTGCGCCTGCCCCGCTTCGACTCGCCCGCCTGCTTCGCCGCGCTGCTGCACGACGAGACCGCGGGACGCTGGCTGCTCGCCCCGCCGGCGGCGGCCGCGCGACGCGGCGCGGATACCGGGAGGACACACCGTCCTGGGGAGCGAGTGGCACACCGTCGAGGGCGGCGTCCGCGTCGTCGACTGCATGCCGCTGCGCGGCGAGGCCGCCGACGTGGTGCGCGTGGTCGAGGGCCTGAGCGGCCGGGTCACCATGCGCATGGACCTGCGGCTGCGCCCCGACTACGGGCGGATCGTCCCGTGGGTGCACCGCACGGGCGGCGGACTGCGAGCCGTGCCCGGCCCGGACGCGTTCTGGCTGCACCCCCCGGTCGAGGTGTACGGCGAAAACCTGTCCACCCGGGCCGAGTTCACCGTCGAAGCGGGGCAGCGGCTGCCGTTCGTGCTGACGTACAAGCCGTCCCACCTGGTCAGCCGCCCCCGACCGGTCGAGGCGCTGGCGGCCGTCGAGGCCACCGAGCGGTTCTGACGCGACTGGATGAGCCGGTGCGGCCACAGCGGACGGTGGGACGAGGCCGTACGGCGCTCCCTGATCACCCTCAAGGCCCTCACCTACCGGCCCACCGGCGGCATCGTCGCCGCGGCCACCACCTCACTGCCCGAACAGCTCGGCGGCCCCCGCAGGCTGGGACTACCGTCACTGCTGGCCGCGCGACGCCACGTTCACCCTCCAGGCGGCTGGCGATGCTCCCGGCGTGCCTGGGCCGGGGCTGCTCCTGGGGGTCTCGCTCGCCTTCGTGACGCCCACCGATGTGTCGTGGGTGGTGCGATGCGCGGCCACGGGCACCTTCGGCGTGTTCTTCGGCATCCTGTTCCAGCGGATCCAGCCCGCGCACCGCCGCTGCCGCCGGGCCTGTCGTGGTCGGTCATGCCCCCACTCTGCGCCGGGCGTCGCGCGCTCGCCTCCCGTGGGCGAGCGGCCGGGCTTCGGGCTGGGCCCGCCCACGATCTCCCGCCCGTCGCCCGCGCGCCCGCGCGTGGAACGGTCACCGGCGGTCCGCCCCCGCCGTGCTCTCGGGCGCTGACCGTGCTCTCAGGCGCTGTCCGCCGCGGTGAACTGGCCGTTGCCCACCACCTTCAGCAGTGCGAGGCGTTCGCTCGCGTCACTGCCGACGGGCGGGGTGTAGAGGATGACGCGCTGGTCTCCGCGCGGCGCGAGCAGGACCTGGCAGTCCAGGTCGACCGGGCCGATCAGCGGGTGCAGCACGCGCATCCTGGCCGACCTCCGTACGGCGACCTCGTGCAGGTCCCACAGGGCGCCGAACTCCTCGCTGGCCTCGCGCAGGCGCCGTACCAGACGGGCCGCCGCGGGATCGCCGGTGCGCCCGCCCACGGCGGCCCGCAGGTCGGCGACGTGCAGCCGGCTGTAGTAGTCGTGCTCGTCGGCCGGGTACGCGGCGCGCTGGGCGGGGTCGGTGAACCAGCGCCAGACGATGTTGCGGCCGTGCTCGGACACCGAGCACACCCCGCCGAGCAGCGCCTCGGCCATCGCGTTCTGCGCCAGCACGTCCCCCAGGTCGTTCACCACCTGCACCGGCGTGGTGGGCAGTTGGTCCAGCAGGTGCAGCAGTCCGGGGTGGAGGCGGTCGCCGCAGGTGCGGGCGGCGGGCGGACGCCGGCCGGCGAGCAGGTGGAGGTGGTCGGACTCGTCGTCGGACAACCGCAGGGCGCGGGCCAGGGCCGCCAGCATCTCCGGGGAGGGCTGCGGGCCGCGGCCCTGTTCGAGCCGTATGTAGTAGTCCGCCGACATGCCGGCGAGCTGGGCGACCTCCTCGCGGCGCAGTCCGGGGGTGCGGCGGCGCGGGCCGACGGGCAGCCCGGCGTCCTGGGGGCGCACACGGTCGCGGGAGCGGCGCAGGAAGTCGGCGAGGCCGGCACGGTCGATCGTCATGGCCGCCATCCTGCAACACCCCTGCTCCGCGCAGCCAGGGATCGCCGGTCCCAGGCTGAGGAGGTCTCTCCCGGCCCGCCCGCCGCGGCGGCAGTGTGGGCGGGGCCGGGGCACGAGGCGCCGGCGGATGACACGAGGAGCGTTCCATGCCCACCCTGACCGCCGACGGCGCGCGGGTCCACTACCACCGGACCGGCGAGGGCCCCGCGCTGGTCCTGGTCCACGGCACCGGTTCGGCGGGCGCCGCCGTCAACTGGGGTGAGATCACGCCCCGGTTCGCCGGGCACCGTACCGTGATCGCCCCCGACCTGTCGGGCACCGAGGCCACCACCGACGACGGCGGTCCGCTGACCGCGGAGGGGCTGGCCGCGCAGGTCGTCGCCGTCGTCGAGGACGCCGCCGACGGCCCGGTGGACCTGCTGGGCTTCTCCATGGGGGCCACCGTCGCCGCCACCGCGGCCGCCCTGCGCCCCGACCTCGTACGGCGTCTGGTGCTCGCGGCCGGCTGGGCCCACACCGACTCCGACGCGTACCTGCGCAGCCTGTTCACCCTCTGGCAGGAGCTGGGCACCGCCTCCCCGGCCGCGTTCGGCCGCGCCGTGGCGATGACCGGCTTCAGCCGCGGCTTCCTCAACGCCATCGGGCGGGAGCGGTTCGAGGCCCTGATCCCCAACATGCCGCCCACCGAGGGCACTCTGCGGCACATCGCCTACGACCTGCGGGTCGACATCCGGCACCTGCTGCCCCGCATCCAGGCCCCGTCGCTCGTCATCGGCGCCGCCCAGGACATCACCGTCCCCGTCGAGCACAGCCGCGCGCTGCACGCCGCCCTCCCCCACGGCTCCTACGCCGAGATCGACGCGGGGCACGTGATGTTCTTCGAGCAGGAGGACGCCTTCGTCGAACTGGTGACGGGCTTCCTGGACAGCTGAGCGCCGGGGCGGTCGGAAGGTGGCTCGCCGGGCCTTACGGGAGGCCGGCTGCCAGGCCTCCGGCGGGCTGACACCGTGTCAGGCCACGGACAGGTAGGCGGGTGCGGCCCAGGCCACGTCGTCGACCGCGAGCCAGGGCGCGTCCGCCACCGCGCCGGGCGTCACACCGGCGAACGCCCGTACGTCACGGTGGAGGTGGGACTGGTCGACGTAGCCGCACTCCGCCGCGACGAGTGCGGCGCCGTGCCCGGCGGCGAGTCGGTGCACCGCATGGTCGAAGCGGATCAGCCGGGCCGCGCGCTTGGGGCCGAGGCCGATCTGGGCGCGGAACCGGGACCACAGCCGCTTGCGGCTCCATCCGGCCTCGGCGGCCAGCGACTCGACCCGCGCCAGGCCCCGGCTCGCCACCAACCGCCGCCAGACGAGGGCGACTTCGGGATCGGCCGCCCGGTCCTCGTCGAGCCGCCGGGCGAGGGTGGCCTCCGCGAGCGCGAACCGTTCCTCCCACGAGCCGGCCTCGCGCAGCCGCTCCCCGGTGCGCGCGCCGTCACGGCCCCACAGGTCCTCCAGCGACAGCACCGTCCCGGCCGGCTGCGACGGCGCGCCCAGCACCGCGTGCGCGACCAGCGGCGACAGCCGCACCTGAAGGCACTCGACGGCACGGCCGCGCCCCCTGACCCCGCTCGGCCCGAGCCCGACGACCACGCTTCCCGCCTGCCGCCGGCCGCTGGTGTCGGCCACGGCGAGCGAGCCGTCCCCCAGGTCGACGGCGACCGTGACCGCCGGGTACGGGACGACGCTCAGATCGACCGGGCCCGCCGTACGGGCGCGGAAGCCGGCCATGGCGACCCCGGGCAGCCGACCGGGCCGCGACGGGGTGGCGATGTCCCACACCGCGGCGGCGTCCGGGGCCCGCTCGGCGGATGGCATGGCGCCAGGCTACGGGACATTCGTCCAAGACGGTCCGGGGCGGGCGCCCGGAGACTGGCGGCGCGCCGCTGAGCGCGGCCCTGAACACCCGTACCGGAAAGGACCGTTCGTGATGCGCTCACCGATCGACCCGTTCACGCCGGCTGTCGAACTCGCCGCCGCGATCCGCGGGAAGGAGGTGAGCCCGGTGGAGGTGGCGGAGATGTTCCTCGAGCGGATGGACGCGCTCGACCCCCGCCTGAACGCCTTCTGTCACCGGGCCGACGATGACGTCCGCAAGGCCGCGGCGGAGGCGGCCGACGCGGTGGTCCGGGCCGGGTCGCCGTCGTCGTCGGCGGCCCAGGATCTGCCGCCTTTCCTCGGCGTCCCGCTGCCCGTCAAGGACCTCGTCGACGTGGCCGGCTGGCCCACCACGCACGGGTCGGCCGGCGCGGACCGGCGGCCGGCCACGGCGTCGGAGCCGGTGGTACGGCGCTTCCTGGACGCGGGGTTCGTCCTGCTCGGCAAGACCACCACCTCCGAGTTCGGCACCCTGCCCTTCACCGAGAGCCCGGCCCTCGGGATCTCGCGCAACCCGTGGGACCCGGACCGCACCCCCGGCGGGTCGTCGAGCGGCGCGGGCGTCGCGGTCGCCGCCGGGATGGCGCCGCTCGCGCACGCCGAGGACGGCGGCGGGTCGATCCGCATCCCCGCCTCGTGCACCGGCCTCGTCGGGCTCAAGCCCACCCGCGGCCTGGTGACCAACGAGGTCATCGGCGTGGAGGGGCTGGCCACCAGCGGGGTGGTCACGCGCTCGGTGGCGGACACCGCGGCCGTCCTCGACGTGCTCGCGCGTCATGACCCAGGCGCCTGGTGGTCGCCTCCGAGCCCGCGCCGGCCGTTCACGGCCGCGCTGCGCGCGGAACTGCCGGCCGGGCTGCGGATCGGGGTGCTCACCGACTCCCCGATCGACGGGATCGCCGTGGACCCGGCGTGCCGGGCGGCCGTCGACGCCACCCTGCGGGCGCTCGAATCGGCCGGCGGGCACCTCGTGGACACGCCGCTGCCGCTGCCCCCGGCCGACGAGCTGGTCGGATCCTTCACCACCCTCTGGAACCTCGGCGGCGCCGGTGTCCCGCTCGCGGACCCGGACCGGGTCGAGCCGCACAACCGGGTCCTGCGGGACGCGGCACGCGCGGTCGACTCCTGGGCCTACGCGGAAGCGGTGCGCGGGACCCAGCGGCTGTCGCGGCGCGTCGTGGAGGGCTTCGTCGCCGGCTTCGACCTGCTGGTCACTCCGACGACGGCCTGCCTCCCGCCGCGCGTCGGCGCCCTGCGGGCGGGCACCGACGAGGATCCCCTGGCGGCCCTGCGCAACAGCTACGCCCTGGGGGTGTTCACGTCGCTGTTCAACGTGACGGGCCAGCCGGCGGTGTCCGTGCCCGTGCACCACGACGACGCGACCGGCCTGCCCGTCGGCGTGCAGCTCGTCGCCGCCCCTTGGCGCGAGGACCTGCTCCTCCAGGCGGCCCGCGTCCTCGAACTGGCCCTCCCCTGGGCCGGCCGCCGCCCGCCCGTCGACTGAGGACCGGCCCGCGCGCGACGGGAGCGGGACGTATCCCTGGGTGAGGTCCGCACGGAGCCGGAGCCGCTCGGCGGGGTCCCGGGGCTGGTGCCCGGCGGGTCGCTGCGGATCTTCGCGGACCCGCCTCGCGGCCGGTTCACACGTACCGGCTCAGCCCCGGGCCGGCCTGGGCGGACGTCGGTCACCGGCCGGGGCGGGGCCGCACACCGTGCCCGCCGGTGCCTCCTCCTCCGTCCACCACACGGTGGCGGCCCGGCGCTGGTCGCGGCGCATGAGGACGGCCGTGAGGAGGACGACGACCGCCGTCGCGGCGGCGAGCGGGATCAGGAACGCGGTCATCATGACTCCTTCCGTCCGGAGGTCTCCTCGCAACTGCCGCGGCACGGCCGACGCGGCACGCTCGACGGGGCGCCTGGCAGGGCATGCCTGACGGGGTGCGCCTCACGCCCGGTGCCGGTTCCCGGCATACTGCCGGTCACCGGCACCGGAGCGATCCGTTGTGCTCCCCGCGCCCATGGTGCACCGGCGGCGCGGGCCGACGCATTGCCGAGTCCCGGCAGAGTTCTCTAGGGTCTGCGTGCCTGGCACTGTCAGGAAGTCGTCAAGATCCGCCGGATACCGCCGGACGTCTGGAAGGGGGCACGAGTGGCGGAACCCGCACCACCGGAGCCGTACCTCGACGGCTACGCCCGCATCCTGGCCGAGGTGTCCGCCACGGGCCGCCGCCTGACCCGCGACGAGCTGGAGTCCCGCCGGGTCCTGGGCGAGCGGGCCGCCGACGCCGGACCGGGCCTGCGCGCGCTGGTCGGCGCCTATCTCGCCGCCACCCGCACCGCCTGGCCCCACACCCCCGGCTCCGCCGACAGCGTGCTCGCCGCCGTCGAACAGGCGATCGACGCGGTCGCCGCGGGCTACGAGCGGGCCCAGCGGCTCGCCGTGCGGCAGGAGGAGGCCGCCCGCCGCGAGTTCATCGACGACCTCCTCTACGGCCGCTCCGACCTGGGCCGGCTCGCCGAGCGCGCGGAACGCTTCGGCCTGCGGCTCTCCCGCGCCCACGCCGTGGCCGTCGCCGAGGGCTCCGGCGGGTACGAGGAGGGCGCCCCGGTCCCCCGGCAGGTGGAGCAGGCGCTCATCCTCCGCTTCGGCGACCGCGACTTCCTGCTGACCACGAAGGGCGGCCGGCTCCTGTGCGTCGCCCCCGGCGACCAGCCGGAGATCCTGACCCACTTCGCCCGGCACGCGCACGCCGCGACCGGCGGCGGCCGGGTCGCGATCGGCCGACCGCAGCCCGATCCGGGCGGCGTCGTCCACTCCTACGAGGAGGCGCTCAACACCCTGGAACTCGCGGACCACCTCCACCTCGACGAGCCCGTGCTGCGCGCGGCCGACATGCTCGTCTATCCCGTCCTCACCCGTGACCGCCAGGCCATGGCCGACCTGGTCCAGGGCACCCTCGGCCCGCTCACCACCGCCCGCAACGGCGCCCAGCCGCTCCTCGACACCCTCGTCGCCTACTTCGACTGCGGCTGCGTCGCCGCCGAGGCGGCCCGGCGGCTCTCCCTGAGCGTGCGCGCCCTGACGTACCGGCTGGAACGCATCCACCAGCTCACCGGCGTGAACCCCACCGACCCCGCCCGCCGCTACACCCTCCACACCGCCGTCATCGGCGCCCGCCTGCTGGACTGGCCCGCGCAGAGCCTGTGACCCGCGCGGACGCGGTGGGACGGAACGCGGACGCGGTGGGACGGAGCGAGGGCGACGGGGACGGCGCGAGGGCGGCGTCACTCCTGGCCTTGGTGCGGGACCACCGCCACCGGGCAGTCGGCGTGATGCAGCAGCGTGTGCCCCACCACCCCGAGCTGCGGCCCGAGATGCCCGTGACGGCGGTGGGCCCCGACGACCAGGAGGTCGGCCGCGGCGGACCGGGCGAGCAGCACCTGGCGGGTTGACCCGTCGGTCACCAGGCGCCGCACGTCGGGGCGGGAGAGCCCGTCCGGCAGGTCCCCCACGGCACGCAGGGTCTCGTCGACCAGCGCCGAGGCCTCTTCCTCCAGGTGATGAGCCGGCTCCCCGCGCAGCAGCGGGTGCCCGGCCGCCCGGTGGGCCGGCCGGTGCCAGACCCGTACGGCCTCCAGCACGCTGTGGCGCACCGCGGCCTCGCGCACCGCCAACCGCGCCGCCGCCGGACCGGTGGCCGGACCGCCGACGCCCAGGACGACCCGGCCGTTCGCGACGTCCCGGTTGCGCAGGCTGCCGCGCACCACGACGACCGGGCAGGTGGCGCGGGCCGCCAGGGACAGGCCGACCGAGCCGAGCAGCAGTTCCCGGATCGGCCCCCGGCCCCTCGACCCGGTCACGACGGCGGTGGCGCCGGCGGCCTCCCGCAGCAGCGCCGACGCGGCGTCCTGCGGCACCAGGTCGGTGCTGATCTCCAGCATGGGGGCGCGCCGCCTGGCCCGCTCCGCGGCCTGCGCCAGGATGCCCTCGGCCAGATCGTGCTCGGTGACCGGCTCCGGGTCACCTCCCAGAGCGTCCTGGAACGCCTCCGCCTCGTACCGCTCCCACAGCGACGCGTGGACGATCCGCAGCGCCAGACCGTGCCGGACCGCCTCGTCGGCGGCCCAGTCGACCGCCAGCAGACCGGGCTCCGAGCCGTCGACGCCCACGACCAAGGGCCGCCGTTCCATGGCCCCCACCGCCTTCGTCACACCGGAACATCCTCATTGTCCCTCCGACAGCGATCCACGGTCGCGGCCATTTACCCGTTTCAGTGGCGTACGTCCGGATACGCGGCAAAGCGCACCAACTGCCACATCCATACCGGCGCGTACAGGGCGGCGAAGGCCCGGAACGGTGTACGCGCGCAGCAGGGAGGAAGCGATGACTGCTGAACCGACGGACGGCGGTCCCGAGCGCGTCCAGCCCGGACAGGCGGCGAAGGAACAGACCTCGGCCGTGACCGGCCAGGCGGGCCAGGCCGCCGGCCAGGTCGGGAGCACGGCGCTGGAGCAGGCCAGGACGGTGACCGGAGAGGCCCGCCGGCAGACCGAGAGCGCGGTGTCCGACCTCCGGGAACGCGTGACCCAGGAGATGGAGGAACAGACGCGGCGCGCGGCGGGCACGGTACGGCAGTGGGCGGACGATCTGGCCGCTCTGGCGGACAACGCGCCCGGCGAGTCCCCGGCCCGCAGTCTCGTGACGCAGGTGGCGGACGGAGGCCACCGCGCCGCCGAATACCTGGACCAGCACGGGGTGGCCGGCATGACCGAGAACCTGAAGGGCTTCGCTCGCCGGCGGCCGGGCGCGTTCCTGGCGGGTGCGGCGCTGGCGGGCCTGGCCGTCGGCAGGATGGGCAAGGCCGGCGGCAAGGCCCGGTCCGCACAGCAGCAGCCGTCTGCGGCGGGCCCGGGCGACGCCACGCCACCGCCACCACCACCGCAACTGCCGGAGGGCGCCGCGCCACCGGTGCCGCCGGTCTACCCGGGGGTGTGACATGCCGTCGCTCACACCCGAGCCACGCGGCCAGGACCGCTCGGTGGGAGAGCTGTTGTCCGAGGTCACCTCGGACGTACAGACACTCCTGCGGCAGGAGATCGAGCTGGCCAAGGTGGAGATACGCCAGGAGGCCACCAAGGCGGGCAAGGTGGGCGGCATGTTCGGCGGGGCGGGCTTCGCCGGGTACATGGTCGCCCTGTTCGCCTCGCTCGCGGCCGTGTTCGGCCTGGCCAACGTGATGGACGCCGCCTGGGCGGCCCTCATCGTCACCGCCCTGTGGGCGGGAATCGGAGCGGTGCTGTTCGTCATGGGCCGCTCCCGGATGCGAGAGGTGTCGCCGAAACCGCAGCAGACCGTGGAGACCCTGAAGGAGGACGTCCGATGGGCACGTCACCCGACCAAGTGAGGGCCGAGATCGAAGCGACCCGTGGCCGACTGTCGCAGAACGTCGACCGGTTGGCCGACCACACCAGCCCCGCGCGCGTGATGCGCCGCCGCACCCATCGGGTCCGCGGCGCGGTCTCCGGTATGCGCGAGCGGGTCATGGGCTCCGCCTCCGGGACCGCGGGCGCGGTCCAGGGGCGTACGCAGCAGGCCGCCTCGTCGGTGCAGGAGAGCGCCGGCCAGGCGGCGGACACCGTGCGCCGGACCGCCGGGCAGGTCGGTGAGGCCGTCGGCAGCGCCCCGGAGCAGGCCGTCCGGCAGACCCAGGGCAATCCGCTCGCGGCCGGACTGATCGCCTTCGGCGCCGGTCTGCTGGCCGCCTCGCTCCTGCCGACCACGCGAGCGGAGGAACAGGCGGCCGCCCAGCTCACCGAGCAGGCCGGTCCGGCCTTGGAGCCGGCCAAGCAGGCGGTGATGGAGTCCGCGCAGCACCTGAGGGACGACGCCGCCGAGACCGCCAGGCAGGCCGCTCAGGAAGTGAAGGACACCGCGACGGAGGCCGCCCGCACCACCAAGGAGGAAGCGCGGGAACAGACCGGACACGTCTCCGAGTAGGCCAGGCAGTCCGGCCGGCAGGTGGCCGACGAGGCCCGCCGGCAGCCCCCCGCCTCGGCCTGAACGCTCAGCGGCCCGCCGCACCCGCCGCGTCTGCCGGTGCGGCGGGCCCCTTCGGTGCGGGGCCCCTTCGGTGGTGCGGCGAGCCGCTGCCGGTACGGCGGACCGCGGTCGGTGCGGCGGCCGGGACGCGTTCGGGTGCGGCGGGGCCCCGGCGGTGGTGCCGGTCAAGCGGGCTTGCGTGGCCGAGGCACCCATGCCTTGGCCCCCACGAACCCGCACACGAGGCCGAGCGCGTCCCGCAGAATGCGCTGCTCGGGGGACGGGCTGACCCACAGAGCCTGCTCCAGCAGCTGACGGCGGCGCTGGCGCGTCGCTTCCAGAAGGGTCCGCCCCGCCCCGGTGAGGGCCACCTCGACGTGGCGCCCCGCGGGGGTACGGCGCACCAGGCCGCGCGCCTCCAGCCGGTGGCACAGCCGGGTCACCGACGACCGGCTGATGCCCAGACAGTCCGCGAGTGTGTCGGAAGAGAGAGCGCAGGCGTTCTCCGAGAGCGCCGCCAGCGCACGCAACTGCTGCTCGGAGACGGTGGGTGCGACATCCCGGCGAGCGCGGTGCCACAACTCGACAACGGATTCGACCACTGGCTCGACCACCGCCATGGCATGGGCAGCCTCACGGTCTGTGGACATGCTCCGCTCCTTCCTCGGCGTCAGGCCGGGCCTCTACCCACCTGGCGGTGCACCACCCACGGAGCGCGCCTCGTCATTCTGTTCGAAAGCGGTGTGACCTGGTGTTTCGGCCTGAGAGCGTTGATCACCGGGTCAGCCACTCGGGTGAAGGAGACGGTGGCACCCTGGCGCCGTGGCACCGGGCGGGACGATCGCCGAGCGGTGAACAGGTCGCGGGACACAGAAATGGTGGCCGGGATCGCTCCCGACCACCACTCGTGATCTGTGTCCGAGGGGGGACTTGAACCCCCACGCCCGATAAAGGGCACTAGCACCTCAAGCTAGCGCGTCTGCCATTCCGCCACCCGGACCAGGTGTCTGCCGCCTTGCCGGGGGTGTTCCCCGCGGCGACAGGGACAACAATACCAAGGTTTCGGAGTGCCTTTCACCTGCGTATTCGCAGGCCGGGGAGACAGGGGGCGGCGGACGGACACCTGGCAGGGGCCCGTCACCGCGTGCGTCGGCGCTGTCACTCGATGGTGCCGGGCGGGGGTGCGGTCAGCACTTCTCCCGCAGCGAGTGCAGGTGCTCGCTGGACTTGCGGGCGAAGGCGAAGGACTCGGCCGGGTTGTCGTGCTCGGCCTGCCAGTGGTGGGCGAAGCGCTCGCCGCGCAGCCGGGTGACAGCCGACAGGAACCGCCGGTAGTCGATGTCCCCGTCACCGACGTCGACCATGCGGTAGCCGTGCTCGGTGGTCGGGTCGCTGACGCCGTCCTTCACGTGGAACAGCGGGTAGCGGTGGGGCTGCCTCAGGACGTAGTCGAGGGGGTCGAACGGGGCGGGTGTGCCGTCGGGCCGCTTGGAGTAGCGGAACTGGCCGACGTACGCCCAGTAGATGTCCATCTCCAGGTAGACCAGGTCGGGGTCGGTCTCGGCGAGCAGCACGTCGTAGAGACGGATGTGCGGCTTGTCGGTGGCGAAGGAGAACTCCTCGGAGTGGTTGTGCTGGTAGAACTTCATGCCGCGCGCCCTCGCCGCCGCGCCGTAGGTGTTGAAGTCCTCGGCGGCGCGCTTCCAGGCGTCGACGGTCGAGCCGTAGCGGAACGGGTTGGACGCCGTGCCGATGTGCTTCAGGCCCAGTGCCTGGGCGTCGTCGAGGACCTTGGTGAGGTTGGTGGCGAAGGTGTAGGCGCTGGGGTCGCTGGAGTGGTAGCCGACGTGGCTGCCGATGGGGTTGAGGCCGTGGTTCCGGGCCAGGCGCCTGAGCTGGGCGAGGGTGATGGCGCCCGCGGAGCCCTGGGTGTATCCGGCGAACTCGACCTCGTCGTAGCCGTACTTCTCCAGTTCGGCGAAGACGGGGCCGAAGCCGAGCGTGGAGACCTTGTCGCGCAGGCTGTACAGCTGGATGCCGAGCCGGCCGGGCGGCAGGACGGGGCGGCCCCGGCCGGGCGCGGCGTCGGTGCCGGCCGTGGTGTTTCCGGCGGCGGACGCGGGGGCGGACGCCGCGCCGAGCAGGGCGGCGGCGGTGGTGCCGGCGGCGACACCGAGCATGCCTCGTCTGGTGAGGCGGTGGGTGAGTTCGGGGTCGGGCTGGGAGAAGCGGCTCATGCCTGGAACTCCTTGGGGTCGGGGCCGTTGTCAGTGGTGGGTGCTTCACTGGTGACAGGTCAGGACAGACCGGCCAGCCGGAGCAGGAGTGCTTTCACGTCGGTGGCCGCGACGCGGTCGCCGACAGCGCGGGGGGTGGAGCAGATGAGGAGCGGACCGTCGTCGTCGCTCGACGGGAGGCGGCCGTGGCTGCCCCGGACAGGTGAGGGGTCCAGAGGCACGACCGCCATGCGGTAGCGCAGGCCCAGCTTCTTGCGGGCGAGGGCCGTCGCCGCCTTCACCTTGACGTAGGGGTCGAGGGGATCCATGAACAGCTCGACCGGGTCGTAGCCGGGTTTGCGGTGGATCTCGACGAGCCGCGCGAAGTCGGGCGCGCGGGCGTCGTCGAGCCAGTAGTAGTACGTGAACCAGGCGTCCGGCTCGGCCACGGCGACGAGTTCGCCGGAGCGCGGATGGTCGAGGTGGTGGGTCTTCTTGCCCTCGTCGTCGAGGAGCAGGTCGATGCCGGGCAGGCCGTCGAGCGCGGCGCGGGTCGCCGCCAGGTCCTCGGGGCGGCGGACGTAGACGTGGGCGATCTGGTGGTCGGCGACGGCGAAGGCGCGGGACGCCATCGGGTCGAGGTATTCCATGCCGTCCTGGGTGTGCACCTCCAGCAGTCCGGCGCGGCGCAGTGCCCGGTTGATGTCGACGGGCCGGGACACGCGGGTGATGCCGTACTCGGAGAGGGCGACGACGGTGCGGCCCTCGGCGCGGGCGTCGTCCAGCAGCGGGGCGAGCGCGGTGTCCAGGTCGGCGGCGGCCCGCAGGGAGCGGGGGTCGTCGGGGCCGAAGCGCTGGAGGTCGTAGTCGAGGTGAGGGAGGTAGCACAGGGTCAGGTCGGGGCGGCGGGTGCGCTGGATGTACCGGGTGGCGTCGATGATCCAGCGACTGGAGACGAGTCCGGCGCCGGGGCCCCAGAACTGGAAGAGGGGGAAGGTGCCGAAGTTGCGGGTGAGTTCGTCGTGCAGGCCGGCGGGGCGGGTGTAGCAGTCGGGTTCCTTGCGGCCGTCGGCGTAGTAGACCGGACGGGGGGTGACGGTGACGTCGGTGTCGGCGCCCATGGCGTACCACCAGCAGATGTTGGCGACGGTGTAGCCGGGGTGGGCGCGGCGGGCGGCGTCCCAGAGTTTGTCGCCGGCGACCAGGCCGTTGTGCTGGCGCCACAGCAGCACCTCGCCGAGTTCGCGGAAGTACCAGCCGTTGCCGACGATGCCGTGCTCGGCCGGCGTGGTGCCGGTGAGGAAGGTGGACTGGGCGGCGCAGGTGACGGCGGGCAGGACGGTGCCGAGCGGGGCGTGGGAGCCGGACCGGGCGAGCGCCCTGAGGTGCGGCATGTGGTCGAGGAGCCGGGGGGTGAGGCCGACGACGTCGAGGACGAGGAGCGGGGTGGGGCGCGCCGGGGCGTGGGCGGTCACGGCAGCTCCTTCAGGCCGAGGTCGGTGAGGAGGTCGCGGGCGAGGGCGAGTTCGGCGGCGATGCCGTCGGCGAGCCGGCCGCGGGTGTGGGGGCGCAGTTCGGGCGGGAGGGCCTGCCAGGTGTAGGTCTCGACCTCCAGGTGGCGGGTGAGCGGGTGCGGGCCGCCGACGAGCCGGGCCAGGGCGGCCTTGAGGACGGGGAGGGTGGAGGTGAGCGGCGCGGCGGGGGCCGCGTGCAGCGGGACGTGGAAGTGGGACCGCCAGGGTGTGCCGTCCGGGAGGGCGTCGCCGCGCAGGGCCTCGCCGAGGTCGTCGGTGCCGCGCAGGCCGGCCACGGTGGGGGTGCGGGTCTGGTGCAGGAAGCGGGGTTCGTCGAAGGAGGCGAGGGCGTCGCGGACCTCGGGGAGGTGGGGGTGTTCGGCGTGCAGGGCGGCGGAGAGCTGGGACTTGACGAGGGGGATGCCGGCGTCGGTGAGGGCGTCGAGGGCGGTGTCCGGGTCTTCGAAGGAGGTGGCGAGGTGGCAGGTGTCGACACAGATCCCGATGCGGGGGTGGGCGATGGCGGCCAGCGGGGCGAGGGCGTCGCCGGTGGTCTCGACGACGCAGCCGGGCTCGGGTTCGAGGCCGACGCGCAGGGAGCGGCCGGTCAGTTCGGCGAGGGCGTCGAGGCGTTCGCCGAGGGTGGCCAGGGCGGTGCGGGCGGCCGCGGTGCGTTCCTCGCCGGCGGCGGTGCGCCAGGCGAGCGGCAGGGTGGAGATGCTGCCCTCGGTGACGTCGTCGGGGAGCAGTCCGGCGAGGACGCGGGCGAGGGCGGTGGTGTGGTCGAGGCGTTCCGGGTCGGCCCAGTCGGGGCGGTAGACGCGGTACTTGACCTCCTCGGCGCCGAACCCTTCGTAGGGGAAGCCGTTGAGGGTGACGACCTCCAGGCCGCGCCGGTCGAGTTCGGTGCGCAGGGCGCGCAGCGCGGACGGGTCCGCGACGAGGGCGCGGGCGGCGTCCCGGGCGAGCCACAGGCCGATGCCGAGGCGGTCGCGGCCGAGCCGGCGGCGCACGGGTTCGCAGTGGTCGCGCAGCTGGGCGAGGACACCGTCGAGGGTTTCCGCGGGGTGGACGTTGGTGCAGTAGGCGAGGTGGACGACGGAGCCGTCGGGGTGGCGGAAGCGCATCGCTCACTCCCCGCCGCGCAGGATGGAGTTGCCCTCGTGGGTGGCGTCGGTGGCGGCGACGTCGAGGGTGAGCCGGCCGCTGAGGCCGTAGAAGGCGACGGGGTTGCGCCACAGCACCCGGTCGACGTCGTCCTCGGTGAAGCCCTCGGCGAGCATCAGGTCGCCGACCTTGCGGGTCTTCAGCGGGTCGCTTCTGCCCCAGTCGGCGGCGGAGTTCACCAGGACCTGGTCGAGGCCGTGGGCGCGCAGCAGGGCGACCATCCGTTCCTCGTCCATCTTGGTGTCGGGGTAGACCGAGAAGCCGAGCCAGCAGCCGCTGTCCCTGGCCTCCTTGACGGTGGTCTCGTTGAGGTGGTCCAGCAGCACCCGCTCCGGCGGGAGGGCGGATTCGCGGACCACGTCGAGGGTGCGGCGCAGGCCGGCGAGCTTGTCGCGGTGCGGGGTGTGCACCAGGGCGGGCAGGCCGTGGTCGGCGGCGAGCTGGAGCTGGGCGGCGAGCGCGGTGTCCTCGGCGGGGGTCATGGAGTCGTAGCCGATCTCGCCGACGGCGACGACCTGGTCCTTGACGAGATAGCGGGGCAGTTCGTCGAGGACGGGCCGGCAGCGCGGGTCGTTCGCCTCCTTCGGGTTGAGGGCGATGGTGCAGTGGTGGGCGATGCCGTACTGGGCGGCGCGGAAGGGTTCCCAGCCGAGGAGGGAGTCGAAGTAGTCGAAGAAGGTGGCCGGCGAGGTGCGGGGCTGGCCGAGCCAGAAGGAGGGTTCGACGACGGCGCGGACACCGGCCGCGTACATGGCCTCGTAGTCGTCGGTGGTGCGGGAGGTCATGTGGATGTGGGGGTCGAAGATGCGCATCAGGACTCCTTGCCGTGGGGGACGTCCGGTCCGTGCGACGGGGGCGGGGGCGCGCTCTCGGTGCCGGGTTCGGTCAGGGCCAGTACGCGGTGCAGGTCCTCGGGGACGGGGCGGCCGGCGGCGGTGCGTTCGGCGGCGTAGTCGCCGAGCATGCGGGCCAGTTCCGCGTCGCCGCGGGCGCGCTCCGCCAAGCCGGCCACCGCGTCGACGGGCACGCCGGTGAACAGGCACTTCAGGACGGCGTGGCGCCAGGTGTGCGGGTCGAGGTGGCGGGCGGCGTACGGGCCGACGGCCGCGGCGAGCAGGCTGGTGTCGTTGGTGCGCAGGGCGTCCTCGACGAGCGGCAGCGCGTGCGGGCCGGGCACCAGGTGGGGCAGGGCGTGCAGGACGGCGCGGCGTTCGGCGGCGGTGCCCTGGGCGTAGACGCGGCGCAGCGCGGCCGGGTCGGCGCGGGCGGCGTGCAGGACGAGGACGCGGGCGGCGTCGGCGTGGGCGGCGCCGCAGCGGCGGCCGGCCTCGGCGAGCCGCAGCTCCCACACCGAGATCGGGCCGTGGGTGCCGGGGTGGGCGGTGGCCTCGGCGAGCGCCTGGTCGAGCCAGGCGCGGGCGGCTCCGGACAGTTCGGCGTCGAGGCGGGCGCGGAGGGCGTCCAGCGGGGCGCGGGCGAGGGTGGCGCCCGGTGTCGGGCCGCCCGGCGTGGGGCCGCCCGGGTCGGGCTGTGCGTGGGTCATGGGGTGCTCCCTTGTGGGGTCGGCGCCGCGTGACGGAGGAAGGGCAGGGACCGCTCGGCGTGGTGCGGGCCCGCGTGGGAGTGGCGGGGCAGTTCGACGACGGTGAGTCCCTGGTAGCCGGTGGCGGCCAGGGCCGCGAGGACCGGCGGGAAGTCGATCTCGCCGTCGCCGAACGGCAGGTGCTCGTGGACTCCGCGCCGCATGTCCTCGATCTGGACGTGGCGCAGCCAGGGGGCGGCGGCGCGGACGCAGTCGGCGGGCGGGAGCGGTTCGAGGCACTGGCAGTGGCCGATGTCCAGGGTGAGCCCGAGGGGTCCGGGGTCGCCGAGGAGGCGGCGCAGGTGGTGGAAGTCGGCAAGGGTGGCGAGGAGGTGGCCCGGTTCGGGTTCGACGGCGAGGGGGACGCCGGCGGTGGCGGCGGCGTCCAGGACGGGGGCGAGGCTGTCGGCGAGGCGTTTCCACGCCGTGTCCGGGTCCGTCCCGGCGGGGGTGATGCCGCTGAAGCAGTGCACGGCGTGGGCGCCGAGGTCGGCGGCGATCCGCACGGCGCGCAGCAGCAGGTCGGTGCGGCGGGCCCGGTCCCGCGGGTCCGGGTCCAGCAGGGAGGGGCCGTGCTTGCGGCGCGGGTCGAGGACGTAGCGGGCGCCGGTCTCCACGGTGACGGACAGGCCGAGCGCGTGCAGGCGGCGGGCGACGCGGCGGGTGCGGGCGGAGAGGAGGGGTGCGTACGGGTCGAGGTGCATGTGGTCGAGGGTCAGTCCGACGCCGTCGTAGCCGAGGTCGGCGAGCAGGGCGAGGGCGTCGTCGAGGCGCAGGTCGGCGAGGCCGTTGGTGCCGTAGCCGAAGCGGAGGCAGGAGCGGGTGCCGGCGGTCGCGGGGCGGGTGGTCATGTGATGCTCACCTTCCTCGCGCAGGCCCGGCCGACGGGGGCGAGGGCGGCGACGGCCAGGGCGGTGACGCGGGCTCCGGCGCGGGCGCAGAGCGCGGCCTGCAGCGGGATGGTGGCGCGGATGCCGCCGCCGACGGCCCGCTGGGTGAGCGGGGGTGAGGGATTGAGGGCGGCGTGCAGGTAGGGGCGGGCGACCGTCGCGGCGTACGCGGCGCCGAGGGCGGTCCGCAGGGCGGCGGTCTGCCGGGACTCGGCAGCCTGCCGGGGTGCGGCGGTCTGCCACGACTCGGCGGCCTGCCGGGACAGTGGCGGGGCGGGCCGGCGGGTCAGCAGGGCGGTCAGCAGGGCGGAGGCGGCGAGCGCGGCGAGCGGGCCGGCGGACGAGCCGCCCTGCGCCTCCCGGCGGGACACCGTCGTCACCGCGAGAGTGTGGCCGGCCAGCAGCGCCGCGGACGGGAGGGCCGCGCGGGTGCGGCCGCCGCCGGCCGCGGCACCCAGGAGCAGGTCGAGGCCGCGGGCGGCGGCCATGGCGGCCGGCCCGGCCGGGGTGTGCTTCAGGCCGAGGTCGTACGACCAGACCGTGGCCGCGAGGGGAGCGGCGACGGCCAGCGCGGGGCGCCCGGCGCGGGCGGCGAGGGCGAGCCCCGCGCCGGTCAGCGCACAGGCCGCGGTCAGGGCCGCCGCCGGGCGGACCCGGCCGGAGGGCAGCGGCCGGTGCGGGCGGTCCCGGGCGTCCTCCGCCCGGTCCGCCCAGTCGTTGAGGGCCATGCCGGCCTCGTACAGGCACAGGGAGGAACCGATGGCGAGCAGCGTGCGGGTGCCGGGGCGCGTCCCCGTCGCCGCGGTGCCCGCGAGGGCGTCGCCGGGGACGGTGAACAGGGCGGGCACACGCAGCAGTTCCGCCCAGGCGCGGGCCCGGCCCCGGCCGCCGCGCCGCGCGGCCCGCGCGGCCCGCGCGGTCCCCGTGTCGGAGACGTCGGGGGCGTCGGGGCCGTCGGAGGCCTCCGGGGCACCGCCTGTGCCGGTGGCGAGCGGGGCGCTGGTGCGGCCGGCGTCGCCGGACACGGGGTGCGCGAGCCTGCCTGTGCGGCGGCCGGTCCCGTCGCGCAGCGCCCCGCCGCCTCTCTCGCCCGACGGTCCCTGCCCGTCGACGTGTCGCTCACTCATCGGCGCTCCCCGGACGACTCGGCGCGGGCGGCACGGGGCGTCTGCGCCCCGGCGGCCCCGGGACGCTCCGCCGTCGCTGCGTGACGGCGCCCCGCCCCGGCGCCCCCGGAACGCTCCTCCGTCGCCCCGGCGGCCTCCGCCCCCGAGGCTCCGAACGGCTCCGTCCCGGGCGGCTGCGGCCGCCCCTCGCCCCGTAGCCGTTCCGCGAGGTCCAGCAGGGCCGTGTACTGCTCGCCGAGGGACGACGGGGCGGTGCCCACCGGGTCCTTGAAGTAGAAGGCCAGTTCGGCGAGGGGGCCGGCGAGGCCCTGCTCGTGGGCGCGGGCGAGGAGGCGGGCCAGGTCGAGGACGAGGGGCGCGGCGAGGGCGGAGTCGCAGCCCTGCCAGATGGTCTGGAGGATCATGCGGGTGCCGAGGAAGCCGTCGAAGGCGATGTGGTCCCAGGCGGTCTTCCAGTCGCCGAGGGCGGGCACGTCGTCGATGTGGACCTCGCCCTCGGGGACGGTGCCGAGGGTGTCGGCGAGGACGCGTTCCTTGCCGGCGTTCTTCGCCGCGGCGGCGGCCGGGTCGGCGAGGGCGGCGCCGTCCCCGCCGCCCAGCAGGTTGGTGCCGGACCAGGCGCGTACGGTGAGCGCCCGCTGGGCGAACATCGGCCCCAGCACGGAGCGCAGCAGCGTCTGCCCGGTCTTGCCGTCGCGGCCCGCGTACGGCAGTCCGGAGGCGGCCGTCGCCGCGGCGAGCGCCGGGTGGTGCAGGCCTGTGGAGGGGGTGAAGTTGGCGTAGGGGCAGCCGGCGCGCAGGGCCGCCGCCGCGTACAGGGAGCTGGCGGGCAGCTCCTCGCCGGCCGGCGCGGGTTCCGTCGAGGCCACGTTCACCACGACGGCCCGCTGCAGCCCGTGCCGCCGTACGAAGTCCCGTATGTCGGAGGTGAAGACGGTGATGAGGTCCTCCGCGTCACGGGTGTCCCCGGCGGCGGCGCCGCCCGGGACCGGACCGCCGGGCCGGATCTCCCGGTCGGCGGCGGCGAGTTCGGCGGCGACGGCGGCCGGCAGGCCGGGCGGCAGGACGCCGCCCGCGGCGAGCGCCTCGGCGCGTTTGGGCAGGGGGCAGTCGACGACGTCGTGGCCGCCGAAGACGAGGGAGGACAGGGGCGGCAGCCCGCAGTCCGCGAAGGGCGGGGTCTCGGTGACCATGCCGGTGGGTGGGTGCAGTCCCGCCGTGACGGCGGCGCAGCCGGCGACGACGGTGGTGGCGACGGACCCGCGGGCCCCGATCAGCCAGACGCCGACGCGTGGCCGGGAAACGGACGCGGACATGAGCGGCCTCCTTGTGCCCACGATGTGGCCGGATGTCGTCCCCGTAGCGGTGGCGGAGGACGGCGGGCGGGGGTCCGGCGTCCCCCGCCCGCCGCCGTTCAGTCGCCCTGCGAGCCCTGGGAGCCCTGAGAGCCCTGAGAGCCCTGGCTTCCTTGGGCGCCGTGGGAACCCTGCGGGTCCCGGGAGGCGGTCGCGGGCAGTTCCTTGATCCGGATGTCGCGGAAGGACACCTGGTCCTCGGCTCCGTGGTTCTGGATGCCGATGTGTCCGTCCCGAAGGCTCCGCGCCGGGTCCGTGCTGGTGAAATCGTTGATCTTCACGCCGTTGAGCCAGACGCGGAGGCGTTCGCCCTCCACGCGGATCTCGTACGTGTTCCACTCCCCCGGCGGGTTGAGCGCCCGGTCGCGCTTCTTCAGGTCGGCGGAGCGGAAGCCGTAGACGGAACCGGTGGTCTTCTCCGGTACGTCGGTGGCGTCGATCTGGATCTCGTAGCCCTGGTTCACCGCCGACCAGGGGTCGTCCGACGGCGGGAAGCCGACGAACACCCCGGAGTTGTCGTCGCCGGCCGTGCGCCAGTCCAGCTTCAGCGAGTAGGAGGAGAAGCCGGACGCGGCGTACCAGAGCATCCCCATGCCGCCGGACGAGGTGAGCGTGCCGTCGTCGGAGAGGGTGAAGGAGCCGGGGCCGGCCTGGCGCCAGCCGTCCAGCGAGGCCCGGGTGCCGTCGAAGAGCGGACGGTAGCCGTTCTCCGGGCGGCAGTCGGCCTGGGCGGCGCCGATGGCGTACCGGATTCCGCCGAGCAGGTGCTCGCGGAAGGCGGGTTCGGCGAAGGACTCCTTGGTGTGGCCGCCGCCGGTGTAGAAGGCGCGGCCGCCCTGGTAGGTCTGGCACCAGGCGATCGGGTGGTCGCCGTGCATGGTGCCGCCGGTGTACGAGGACTCGTCGAGCGAGGCGAGGACATGGGCGCGCTCGCGCGGGTTGGAGCGGTAGTCGTACCACTCGTCGGTGCGGTGCCAGGTGCGGGCCAGCCCGGAGGTGGCCGGGTGGGCGCGGTCCTCGACGTGGACGTCGGCCGGCTGGATCGCCGGGTGCGACCGGAAGTAGGCGCCGGCGAGGCCGCCGTAGAACGCCCAGTCGTACTCGGTGTCGGCGGCCGCGTGGATGCCGACGTAGCCGCCGCCGCGGCGGATGTAGCCCTCGAAGGCGGACTGCTGGGTGGCGTTCAGGACGTCGCCGGTCGTGGAGAGGAAGACGACCGCGTCGTAGCGGCGCAGGGTGGCCGGGGTGAACGCGGCCGCGTCCTCGGTGGCGTCGACCGTGAAGCCGCCCCGCTCGCCGAGCGCGCGCACGGTGGCGACGCCCTCGGGGATGGAGTCGTGGCGGAAGCCGGCCGTCTTGGAGAAGACCAGTACGCGCTTGCCGTCGTGCGCGCCCTCCGCGGCCGAGAGCGCCGGCTGCGCGGCGAGGCCGCCGAGCAGCAGCGCCGTAGCGGTGACCGCGGTGGTCAGTCGTGCGGTGGATCGCATCGCGGCCTCCTCTCAGCCGGTGGTGAAGGTGAAGTCGTCGACGTCGAACAGCGCGCCGGTGCCGCTGCCCTTGAAGACCAGGTACAGGGTGGTGGTGCCGCGCGGGGCGCGGGAGAGGTCGGCGCTGACGTCCTGGAAGACGTCCCAGCCGCCGGTCACCGGGACGGTGGCCTTGCCGAGGAGGGTGCCGGTGGAGGAGCCCGCGCGGATCTCCAGGGTGCCGCCCGCACCGCCGGAGGAGACGCGCGCGGTGACGCTCTCGGCGTTGGTCAGGAGGTACGGCGTGAAGGAGATCCAGTCGCCGTTGTGGACGTTGCCGACGGTGCGGCCGCCGTGCGCGGTGTCCTTGGTGATGACCGAGACGCCGGAGCCGTTGCCGAAGTGCTCGGCCTGGCGGTGCTTGGGCTGGGCGACGTTCTGGTCGTGGGTGGTGAGCGGGGCCTGGCCGCCGCCTCCGCCGTCGGTGTACTCGGCGTCGATCACGCCGAAGATGTTGGCGTCCTCGTCGTGGCCGCCGTCGGCGCTGGTCTGCAGGGTGCCGGTGCAGCCGTTGGCCGAGGTGAGCGGGTGGCCGTGGGAGTCGTGGCCGAGGATGAAGGTGACCTTGACCTTGGCGCAGTCGATCGCGGTGCCGTCCTCGGGGTCGGTGACGCGCACCTTGAACGGGATGGCGTCACCGAAGCTGAACAGCTGTCCGTCGCGCGGTGTCTCCAGCACCACGGTGGGCGCGGTGTTGCCGACGACGATCCGCACACTGGCGCTGCCGGTGCGGCCCGAGGGGTCCTTGGCGGTCACGGTCGCCGTGTAGGTGCCGTTCTTGCGGTAGCGGTGGGCGGGGTCGGGCTGGGTGGAGCTGGTGCCGTCGCCGAAGTCCCAGCGGTAGGTCAGGGCGTCGCCGTCCTGGTCGGTGGAGCCCTCGGAGGAGAAGCGGACCCACAGCGGGGCCTTGCCGGACGTGCGGCTCGCGCTCGCCTGGGCGACCGGGGAGTGGCCGTCGGTGGCGTTCTCGATGCGGTACAGGGCCGAGTGCTCGTCGCCGCCGAACCAGGCGGTGCCGTAGTCGAGGACGTACAGCGCGCCGTCCGGGCCGAAGGCCATGTCCATGACCTGGGTGCCGGTCCACGGGATGTCGGAGATCGCCTGCACCGTGCCGTCGCCGCCGTGCTCGATCCGCTTGATCCAGCGCCGCCCGAACTCCCCGGCGAAGAAGTCGCCGTCGTACGCCTCGGGGAACTTCACCGGCGAGTCGAGGGCCGGGTCGTAGCGGTAGACCGGCCCGCCCATCGGGGACTCGGAGCCGCTGCCGAACTCGGGCAGCGAGCCGCCGTCGTACGGGATCCAGGCGGGCTGGGCCGGGGGCAGCTCGGTCAGGCCGGTGTTGTTCGGCGAGGTGTTCCTCGGGGCGGCGCAGTCGAAGGGCGCGCCGGACGTCTTCGTCGCGAAGTCGTAGTCGACGTAGGCGTCGTTGTCGCCGGTGCAGTACGGCCAGCCGAAGTTGCCGGGGCCGGTGACGCGGGCGAACTCGACCTGGCCGGCCGGACCGCGGGCCGGGTCGGCGGCACCGGCGTCGGGGCCGTAGTCGCCGACGTAGAGGATGCCGGTCTCCTTGTCGACGCTGAAGCGGAACGGGTTGCGGAAGCCCATCGCGTAGATCTCGGGCCGCGTCTTGTCGGTACCGGGCGGGAAGAGGTTGCCGTCGGGGACGGAGTAGGAGCCGTCGGCGTTCACCTTGATCCGCAGGATCTTGCCGCGCAGGTCGTTGGTGTTGCCGGAGGTGCGCTGGGCGTCGAAGGCGGGGTTGCGGTTCGCGCGCTCGTCGATCGGGGTGAAGCCGTCCGACTGGAACGGGTTGGAGTCGTCGCCCGTCGACAGGTACAGGTTGCCGGCGGCGTCGAAGTCGATGTCGCCGCCGACGTGGCAGCAGATGCCGCGGCTGGCGGGGACGTCGAGGATCTTCTTCTCGCTGGCGGTGTCGAGGGTGCCGTCCGTCCGCAGCACGAAACGGGAGAGGCGGTTGACGCCGTCGAAGGGGGCGAAGTCGGCGGCGGTGCCGGTCTCGGGCGCGTCGCCCGCGGGGGTGTTCAGCGGGGGCGCGTAGTAGAGGTAGATGAAACGGTTCTCCGCGAAGCCGGGGTCGACGCCGACGCCCTGGAGGCCCTCCTCGTCGTGGCTGTAGACGTCGATCTTCCCGGCGAGCCTGGTGTTGCCCGCGGCGTCCGTCAGGCGCAGTTCGCCGTCGCGCGAGGTGTGCAGGACGGAGCGGTCCGGGAGGACGGCGAGCGACATGGGCTCGCCCACCTCCGCCTCGCCCTTCGCGAGGGTGACCTGCTGGAAGTCCTCGGCGGCCACGGCGCTCCGGCCGTCGGCGGCGTCCCGGCCGGGCACGGCCGCGCCGGCCTGGGGCGCCACGAAGGTGAGAGAGGCGCCGGCCAACAGCGCCCCGCCGAGCAGGGCGACGGTTCTGCGCAGGGTCTGGCGCGGTCGTCCGGGGGTGTCGGTTCTTCCGGTGCCGGTCGTGGGGTGGTTCCGGTCGTTCCCGTGCACGAATGCCTCCAGAAAGGGGCGGGTTGTACGGGCGGGTGCCTGCGCCGGGATGCGCCGTCATCCCGGAGAGTCGTGCCGTTGCGGTGCTGGTCCGGTGCGGGCCGGCGGTGGGGCCGCCGGCCGGCACCGGGGCGGTTCAGTTGCCGAACGCCGCGTCGAAGGAGGCCGACGGCGGCTCGAAGTCGTACGCCTTGAGGCGGGTCAGCGCCTCCGGCGCGCCCTGGAGCCGGTCCATGCCCGCGTCCTCCCACTCGACGGAGACCGGTCCTTGATAGTCGATGGACCGCAGCATCCGGAAGACGTCCTCCCACGGCACGTCACCGTGTCCGGCCGAAACGAAGTCCCAGCCGCGCCGCGGGTCGCCCCACGGCAGATGGGACCCGAGGCGGCCGTTGCGGCCGTCGAGGCGCTTGCGGGCCTCCTTGCAGTCGACGTGATAGATGCGGTCGCGGAAGTCCCACAGGAAGCCGACCGGGTCGAGGTCCTGCCAGACGAAGTGGGAGGGGTCGAAGTTGAGGCCGAAGGCGGGCCGGCGGTCGACGGCGTCCAGCGCGCGTACGGTCGTCCAGTAGTCGTAGGCGATCTCGCTGGGGTGGACCTCGTGCGCGAACCGCACGCCCTCGGCGTCGAAGACGTCGAGGATCGGGTTCCAGCGCTCGGCGAAGTCCTCGTAGCCGCGCTCGATCATCCACTCGGGCGCGGGCGGGAACATGGCGACCAGGTGCCAGATCGCCGACCCGGTGAAGCCGATGACGGTGTCGACGCCGAGGGCGGCGGCGGCCCGCGCGGTGTCCTTCATCCGGGCCGCCGCCCGCTGCCGCACGCCTTCGGGGTCGCCGTCGCCCCAGATGGCGGACGGCAGGATCGCCTGGTGGCGCTGGTCGATGATGGCGTCGCAGACGGCCTGGCCGACGAGGTGGTTGGAGATCGCCCAGCACTTCAGGCCGTACTTGTCGAGCAGCTCGTGCCGGGAGGCGACGTAGGCGGGGTCGGCGAGCGCCCGGTCGACCTCGAAGTGGTCGCCCCAGCAGGCGAGTTCGAGGCCGTCGTAGCCGAAGTCGCGGGCGAGGCGGCAGACCTCCTCCAGCGGGAGGTCGGCCCACTGACCGGTGAAGAGCGTGAACCTGCGCGGCATACGGCGTGTCCCCTCAGGCGGCGATCGGCGTGTAGACGGAGTTCTTCCCGGCGCTCTCCTCCACCGCGGCGAGGACGCGCTGCACCTGGAGCCCGTCGGCGAAGGAGGGTTCGGGGCGGCGGCCCTCGGCGACGGCGTGCACCAGGTCGCGGGCCTGGTGGACGAAGGTGTGCTCGTAGCCGAGACCGTGGCCGGGCGGCCACCAGGCGTCCAGGTAGGGGTGCTCGGGCTCGGTGACGAGGATGCGGCGGAAGCCCGCGTGCGTGCCGGGCTCGGTGGCGTCGTGGTACCACAGCTCGTTCAGCCGCTCCAGGTCGAAGGCGAGCGAGCCGCGTTCGCCGTTGAGTTCGATGCGCAGGGCGTTCTTGCGGCCGGTGGCGTAGCGGGTGGCCTCGAAGGAGGCGAGGGCGCCGGACGCGAAGCGGCCGGTGAACAGGGCGGCGTCGTCGACGGTGACGGTCCCGGTGCCGTTCGCGGAGACCGCGGCGAGACCGCTCGTCGGCCCGCCGGGCAGCGGCCGCTGCCGTACGAAGGTCTCGGTCAGGGCGGACACCCCCGCCAGCGGCTCCCCCGCCAGGTACTGGGCGAGGTCGACGATGTGCGCGCCGAGGTCGCCGAGCGAGCCGGAGCCGGCCTGTTCCTTGCGCAGCCGCCAGGTGAGCGGGAACTCGGGGTCGACCAGCCAGTCCTGGAGGTACGCCACCCGTACGTGCCGCAGGGTGCCGAGGCGGCCTTCGGCGACCATCCGGCGGGCGAGCGCGGTGGCGGGGACGCGGCGGTAGTTGAACCCGACCATCGCCAACTGGCCGTTGCGGTACGCGGTTTCGGCGGCCTCGGTCATCGCCTCGGCCTCCTCGACGGTGTTCGCGAGGGGCTTCTCGCACAGGACGTGCTTGCCGGCGGCGAGGGCGGCGAGCGCGATCTCGGCGTGGCTGTCGCCGGGGGTGCAGATGTCGACGAGGTCGACGTCGTCGCGGGCGATCAGCGCCCGCCAGTCGGTCTCGGCGGCGGCCCAGCCGTGCCGGTCGGCCGCCGCGCGCACGGCGTCCGCGTCCCGGCCGCAGATCGCGGCCAGCACCGGGCGCCGGGGCAGGTCGAAGACACGGCCCGCGGTGCGCCAGCCCTGCGAGTGGGCGGCGCCCATGAAGGCATAGCCGACCATGCCGATCCGCAGCGGGGGCTTGCCCGTTCCCGGCGGCGGTGCGGCGGGCCGCTCCGCCGTGACGGGTGACTTCGCCGCGACGGGTCGCTCTGCTGTTACGGACAGTTCCGCCACCGCGGTCGGCAGCGGTGCCGCGGCCTGCCCCGGTGCGCTGGGCTGCTCCGGTGCGCTGGGCTCCTCCGGTGCGATGGGCTGCTCCGACGTCAGGGACTGCCCCGGTGCCACGGGGGCCACCGCGGACTGCCCCGGTACCGCCGCGGACGGCCCGGCCACCACGGTCTGCCCGGCCGCCACGGACGGCTCCGCCGTCGCGGGCCGCTCGGATGCCGCGGACTGCTCCGGTGTCACCGACCGCTCCGGGTCCGCGGGCCGGTCCGGTACCGCGGACCGATCCGGCGTCACGGAACGCTCCGGTGCCGCGGACTGCTCCGGCTCTTCCATGCAGATGTCCTCCTCGTCAGTGGGCCGCCGGGGCGGCCCGGGCCGTGCGCGGTGGGGGGTGCGGCAGGACGCCTCACTCGAAGCCGGTGGGCATGTACTGGTCGACGTTGGTCTTGTCGACCACGGCCGAGTAGAGGGTGAGGGACGCCGGGATCTCGAACTCGGCGAGACCGCCGACGCCCTTGCCCTGGCCGAGGGCGCGGGCGAGGTCGATCGCGGACGCGGCCATGGTGGGCGGGTAGAGGACGGTCGCCTTGAGGACGCCGTCGTCCTGCTTGATGGCCTGGAAGGCGGAGAGCGCACCGGCTCCGCCGACCATCAGGAAGTCGTCGCGTCCGGCCTGTTCGATGGCGCGCAGCGCGCCCACGCCCTGGTCGTCGTCGTGGTTCCACAGGGCGTCGAACCGGGACTGGGCCTGGAGCAGTTGCGCCATCTTGGCCTGCCCGGACTCGACGGTGAACTCGGCGGCCTGGCGGGCGACCTTCTTGATGTTCGGGTAGTTCTTGAGGGCGTCGTCGAAGCCCTGGGTGCGCTGCTTGGTCAGCTCCAGGTTGTCCAGTCCGGCGAGTTCGATGACGCGGGCGTCCGGCTTGTCCTTGAGCTTCTCGCCGATGTAGTGGCCGGCGTTCAGGCCCATGCCGTAGTTGTCGCCGCCGATCCAGCAGCGGTAGGCCTGCGGGGTGTTGAAGATGCGGTCGAGGTTGACGACGGGGATGCCGGCGCGCATCGCCTTCAGGCCGACCTGGGTGAGGGCCTTGCCGTCGGCGGGCAGGACGACCAGGACGTCGACCTTCTTGTTGATCAGGGTCTCGATCTGCCCGATCTGCTGGGCGGTGTCGTTGGAGCCCTCGGTGATCTCCAGCGTGACGTCCTGGTACTTCTCGGCGCGGCTCTTGGCGTTCTCGTTGATCGCGTTGAGCCAGCCGTGGTCGGCCTGCGGTCCGGCGAAGCCGATGGTGACCTGCTTGCCCGGCTTGTCGTCGGCGGCCGGCTGGTCGTTCGCGGCGGGCTTGTCGTCGTCCTTCTCGTTACTCGTGCAACCTGCGAGGAGGGCACCGGCGGAGACGGCGGCGGTCCCGAAGAGCAGTCCTCTGCGACTGGGGAGGTGCGACATGGTGGTGAACCCTTTCCTCAGGTCGTGCTTGCGGTACGGCGCTGGACCAGCACGGCGGCGACGATGATCGCGCCCTTGGCGATCTGCTGGACGTCGCTCTGCAGGTTGTTCAGGGCGAAGATGTTGGTGATCGTGGTGAAGATCAGGACGCCGAGCACGGAGCCGGTGATGGTGCCGCGGCCGCCGCTGAGCAGGGTGCCGCCGATGATCGCGGCGGCGATGGCGTCGAGTTCGTAGAGGTTGCCGTTGGTGTTCTGGCCGGAGCCGGACAGGACGATCAGCAGGAAGGCGGCGATGCCGCAGCACAGCCCGGACAGCAGGTAGAGGTAGAGGCGCTGGCGGCGGACGTCGATGCCGGCGAGCCGTGCGGCCTCCGCGTTGCCGCCGACGGCGACCGTGCGGCGGCCGAAGGTGGTGCGGTTCAGCACCAGCCATCCGATGACCGTGACGGCGGCGAAGACGAGGACGAGCGGCGGGACGCCGAGGACGTACGCGTCGCGTTCGCCGAGGTCGAGGATGCCGTCGACGGTGACGATCTGCGTCTTGCCGTCGGTGATCTGGAGCGCCAGGCCGCGGGCGGACGCCAGCATGGCGAGCGTGGCGATGAACGGGACCATCCCGCCGTAGGCGATCAGCAGTCCGTTGACCAGTCCGCAGCCGACGCCGACGAGAACCGCGGTGAACAGGATGCCGGCGAAGCCGTACTCCTGGGTGGCGACCGTGGTCGCCCACACCGAGGCGAGGGCGACGATCGCGCCGACGGACAGGTCGATGCCGCCGGAGGTGATCACGAAGGTCATGCCGACGGTGACGACACCGATGACCGAGGCCTGGGTGAGGACGAGCTGGAGGTTGCGGGTGTCCAGGAACTCGTCGGGCTTGGTGATGCCGCCGATGACGACGAGCGCGGCCAGCACGCCCAGCAGGGACAGGGTGCGCACGTCGGCGCGGAACACCAGGGTGCTCCAGGCGGGGCGGGGGTCGGCCGGCGGCGCCTTGTCGGTGGCGCCCCGCGGCGGGGAGACGGGTTGCGTCATGACGCCGGGCTTCCTTCCATCACGAGGTCGAGTACGCGGTGTTCGTCGAGTTCGCCGGCCGGCGCGGTGTGGACGACGCGGCCCTCGCGCAGCACCAGCACACGGTCGGCGAGGCCCAGCACCTCGGGCACCTCGCTGGAGACGAGGAGCACCGCGAGGCCTTCGTCCGCCAGCCGGCGGACGACCGCGTACAGCTCGGCGCGGGCGCCGACGTCGACACCGCGGGTGGGCTCGTCGAGCAGCAGCACCTTGCAGCCGCGCAGCAGCCAGCGCGCCAGGACGGCCTTCTGCTGGTTGCCGCCGGAGAGGGTGCGCACGGGGACGGCGGGGTTGTCGGGCCGCAGTGACAGCTCGTGGGTGGCGGCCCGGGCGGCACCGAGTTCGGCACCCCGGTCGATCCAGCCGCCGCGGGAGAAGCGGGACAGCGAGGAGACGGAGACGTTGCGGGTGACGGACTCCAGCATGAGCAGGGCCTGCGCCTTGCGTTCCTCGGGGGCGAGGCCGAGGCCGGCGCGGACGGCGGCCCGTACGCTGCCGGTCTTCAACGGCCGTCCCTCGACCAGGACCTGACCGGCCGTCGGCTTACGGGCGCCGTACACCGTCTCCAGAATCTCGGACCGTCCCGACCCGACCAGCCCGGCCAGCCCCACGATCTCGCCCGCGTGCACCGTGAGGTCCAGCGGCGCGAACTCGCCCGTGCGCGCCAGTCCCCGCACCTCCAGCACGGGGCGCCGCGTCCCCGGTGCCGGCGCGGCCGGCCGCTCGGGGAAGACGTACTCCACGTTCCGGCCGGTCATCAGGGCCACGACGTCGCGCGTCGGTGTCGTCTGCGCGGGCAGCCCGCCGGCCACCGCCCGCCCGTCCTTCAGCACGGTGACCCGGTCGCCGATCCGGCGGATCTCCTCCAGCCGGTGCGAGATGTAGACGACCGCGACGCCGTCGGCGGTGAGGTCGCCGACGATTCGGAACAGGTTGTCGACCTCGTCCGGGTCGAGCGCGGCGGACGGCTCGTCCATCACGATCAGCCGTACGTCGTGGGAGAGCGCCCGCGCCATGGAGACGATCTGCTGCTGCGCCGCCGACAACTCGCCCACCAGGCGCGCCGGATCGATCTCGGGGTGCCCGAGCCGCTTGAGCAGCGCGGCCGTCGAGGCGCGGGCCGCTCCGCGCCGTACGACGAAGCCGGCGGCCGTGGGTTCGTGGCCGAGGTGGACGTTCTCGGCCACCGACAGGTGTTCCACCAGGTCGAGTTCCTGGTAGATGGTGGCGATGCCGAGGCGCATGGCGGCGACCGGGGAGCGCAGGGTGACCGGCTCGCCGCGCCAGCGGATGGTGCCGTCGTCGGGCTGGTGGGCGCCGGCGAGAACCTTGATGAGGGTGGACTTGCCGGCCCCGTTCTGGCCGAGCAGGCAGTGCACTTCACCGGCCTGGACGTCGAGGTCGACACCGTCCAGGGCGCGGACTCCGGGGAACGACTTGGTGATGCCGGACATGCTGAGCAGCGGTGGTTCTGGTGCCATGTGGGTTCCCCTCGGCGGGCGTGGGTGCGGGCCGGTTCAGGGCGAGGGTGGAGCGGGGGGCGGGGGGGAGGAAGGGCTGGGCGAAACGGGGCAGGGCAGGGCGGAGCGCTGAGCCGGGTATGTGTGCCGAACTGACGCGGTCGAACTCGGGGTCGTACGGTCGTGCGGTCGTACGGGGCTGTGCCTACGCGGGTGAGAACAGGTGGTCGCTGATGAGCCGGGCCGCGCCGATGACACCGGCGGTGGGGCCCAACTCCCCCAGCACGATGGGCAGGTTGCCGGTCGCGAGCGGCAGCGACTGGCGGTAGACCTGGGTGCGGATCGCGGCGAGCAGGGTGTGGCCGAGGCCGGTCACCCCGCCGCCGATCACCACCAGGCCGGGGTTGAAGAAGCTGACCAGGCCGGCGATGACCTGGCCGGTACGGGTGCCTCCCTCGCGGATCAGGTCGAGCGAGACGGCGTCGCCCGCGGCGGCCGCGGCGGCGACGTCGGCGGCGGTGAGGGTGCCGTTCACCTCCAGGCGCGCGGCGAGTTCGGCGGACTGCCCCTGCTGGGCGGCCTCCAGGGCGTCGCGGGCGAGGGCGGCGCCGCTGAAGTGGGCCTCCAGGCAGCCCCGGTTGCCGCAGGCGCAGGGGCGGCCGTCGGGTACGGCCTGGATGTGGCCGATGTCGCCGGCGCTGCCCGTCGTACCGCGGTGGACCGTCCCGCCGGCGACGATGCCGCAGCCGATGCCGGTGCCGATCTTGACGCAGAGGAAGTCGCCGACGGAGCGGGCGACGCCGGCGTGCTGCTCCCCCATGGCCATCAGGTTCACGTCGTTGTCGACCATGACGGGGCAGCCGAGTTCCTGGCTGAGCGCCTCCCGGACCGGGAAGCCGTCCCAGCCGGGCATGATCGGGGGCGCGACCGGGATGCCCTCGGGGAAGCGCACCGGGCCGGGCACGCCGATGCCGGCGCCGTCGAACCCCTCGGCGAGCCCCGAGGCCTTCAACTTGCCCGCCATCGCGAGGACTTGCTCGAAAACCGCGACGGGCCCCTCGCGGACCTCCATGGGCTGGGTGATGTGGCCCAGGATCTCGAGCTCCGCGTTGGTGACGGCGACGTCGATGGAGGTGGCACCGATGTCGACGCCGAGGAAACGCAGGCCGGGGGCGAGCCGGATGTTGTGGGAGCGCCGGCCGCCGCGCGAGGCGGCGAGTCCGTCGGCCACGACCAGGCCCGTCTCCAGCAGCCGGTCGACCTCCACGGCCAGTTTGGACCGCGACAGATCGACCTGGTCGCCGAGCTGGGCCCGCGAGTTGGGCCCGCCGTCCCGCAACAGCTTCAGCAGTCTGGCCTGATGGGCGTTCGCGGGTCGCGCGGTCATGCGTCTCACGTACCCCTCCCGCCTCATGTCCGGCCATCGCGGTCACCGGTGCGTCCGGCTTTCGAGGGGGAACGTAGCAGCGGCTGCCGGAGGTGGGAAGAAGTCGCGCAGGAATTGGCCCCTACTTTTTCCACTCACAGGACAAAGCCGCGCGGGGACGGGCTCGGTACGGCCACCGAAGGAGCGGCGCCGGGAGAGCCCGGCCCTCCCCCACTCTGGCGCGACCGCACCGCGCAGCCCAGGATGAACGCACGACCCGGGGCGGGGAGCGGTCCGGGGGTGGGGAGAGGACGGGGCTGTGATCCTGGTGACGGGTGCGACGGGGAACGTCGGTGCCGAACTGGTGCGGGGGCTCGCACAGGCGGGTGAGCCGGTGCGGGCGTTGAGTCGTTCGGGGCGGCTGGGCGGCCGGGCGGGCGAGGCGTTACCGGCCGGGGTCGAGGGCGTCGCGGGTGACCTGGACCGGGCGGAGACGGTGCGGGACGCGCTGAAGGGCGTCCGCGCGATGTTCCTGATGCCGGGCTACGGCGGGCAACGGCAGATCCTCGCGGACGCGCGGGACGCCGGGGTGGAGCGGGTGGTGATGCTGTCCGGCGGGTCCGCGGCCACCGGCGACCGCACCAACGCCGTCTCCGCGTATCTGATCGACGCCGAGGAGTCGGTGCGCGAGTCCGGGCTTGCCTGGACCTTCCTGCGGCCGACCAGCTTCATGTCGAACGCGCTGCGCCTGGTGGACCAGATCCGCGCGGGCGACACCGTACGGGTGCCGTTCCCGGACGTGTACACCACCGACATCGACCCCTACGACATCGCCCAGTGCGCCCTGCACGCCCTGCTCACCGACGCGCACACCGGCCGCGCCCTGGAACTGACCGGCCCGCAGGCCCTATTGCCGGCCGATCGGGTCCGCGTCCTCGGTGAGGTGCTGGGCCGGGATCTGCGCGCCGTGGGGCTCGGGCCCGCGGAGGCGCGTGCCGAGCTGGAGGCGGCGATGCCGAAGTCGTTCGCGGACGCGATCGTCAGCTTCTTCGTCGACGGCACCCTGGACGAGTCCGTGGTGCGGCCGACGGTGCGGGAGGTGACGGGACGGGACCCGCGCACCTTCGAGCAGTGGGCCCGGGCGCACGCCGACGCCTTCTGAGCCCCGCACCCCGCCGGCGACGAGGCGGTGACGACGGGCCCGCGACACGGCAAGGCGGTGACCACGGGCCCGCGACACGGCAAGGCGGTGACCACGGGCCCGCGACACGGCAAGGCGTGACGACGGGCCCGGCGAGTCGTCAACGCGGTGTCACGGGCAGCGGACGACCTGCCCGGCGTACGACAGGTTGCCGCCGAAACCGAACAGCAGCACCGGGTCGCCGCTCGTCACGGCGCCCTTCTCCACCAGCTTCGAGAAGGCGAGCGGGATGCTGGCGGCCGAGGTGTTGCCCGATTCGGTCACGTCGCGCGCGACCACCGCGTTGACGGCGCCGAGCCGTTCGGCGAGGGGTTCGATGATGCGCAGGTTGGCCTGGTGCAGCACCACCGCGGCCAGGTCCTCGGGGGCGAGCCCGGCCCGTTCGCAGGCCGCGCGGGCGAGCGGCGGCAGCTGGGTCGTCGCCCAGCGGTAGACGCTCTGGCCCTCCTGCGCGAACCGCGCGGGCGTGCCCTCGATGCGCACCGCGTGCCCCATCTCGGGCACCGATCCCCACAGCACCGGACCGATGCCCGCCTCCTCGCCGGAGCCGCAGGCCTCCACGACCGCGGCGCCCGCCCCGTCGCCGACGAGCACGCAGGTGGTGCGGTCGGTCCAGTCGGTGACGTCGGACATCTTGTCGGCGCCGATGACCAGGGCCCGCCGCGCCGCCCCGGCCCGCACGGTGTGGTCGGCGGTCGCCAGGGCGTGGGTGAAGCCGGCGCACACCACGTTCAGGTCCATCGCGGCGGGCCGGGGGATGCCGAGGCGGGCGGCGACCCGGGCGGCCGTGTTCGGGGAGCGGTCGACGGCCGTCGACGTGGCGACGAGCACCAGGTCGATGTCGCCGGGGGTGAGTCCCGCCGCCGCGAGCGCCTTGGCGGCGGCGTGCGCGGCCAGCTCGTCCACGGGCTCGTCGGGGCCGGCGATGTGCCGCGTACGGATGCCGACCCGGGACGTGATCCACTCGTCACTCGTGTCGACCATGCCCGCCAGGTCCTCGTTGGTGAGGACCCTGGCGGGCTGGTAGTGGCCGACGGCGGTGATGCGCGAGCCGTTCATGGATGGTGTTCCCCCTCGGGCCTCGGGTAGCGGGGTTCACCAGTCTGATCAGTGACTGACGGGTAGCACGGCAGGTGATGCCACAGGAAACGGGCGCCCGGATTGTCGGCTTCCATCAGACCGGCCGCCGGGAGCCGCGCGTCCCGCGGTGTGGCCGCGACCCGTCCCGGCGCGTGCAGGACAATGAGGGCGTACGGGCCGCGTCGGCCGCCGGCCCGTACGGTACCGGGACGGACGGGACTGATCGGGACATGGGACGAGTCACGGAACGACGCAAGGTGATCCGCATCCGCGACGGGGCGGTCACGTCCCGCCCCGACACGCTCGTCGCCGAGGAGCCGCTGGAGATCCGGCTGAACGGCAAGCCGCTGGCGATCACCATGCGGACACCGGGCGACGACTTCGCGCTGGCCGCCGGCTTCCTGGTGAGCGAGGGCGTCCTCGCGACGGCGGACGATCTGCGCAACATCGTGTACTGCGCCGGGGCGACGGCGGACGGCTCCAACACGTACAACGTCGTCGACGTGCAGACCGCCCCCACGGTGGCCCTCCCGGACATCACCCTCGAACGCAACGTCTACACCACCTCCTCCTGCGGCCTGTGCGGCAAGGCCAGCCTGGACGCGGTGCGGACGACCGCCCGCTTCCCGGTCGCCGACGAGCCCCCGCTGCGCGTGGACCCGGAGCTGCTGGCGACCCTCCCCGACCGGCTGCGCGCCGCCCAGCGGGTCTTCGACCGCACCGGCGGACTGCACGCGGCGGCCCTGTTCGACGAGGACGGCGAGCTGCTGGACGTACGGGAGGACGTGGGCCGGCACAACGCGGTCGACAAGCTGGTCGGCCGCGCCCTGCAGAGCGGCGGCCTGCCGCTGTCCCGGGCGATCCTCCTGGTGTCCGGCCGGGCCTCCTTCGAGCTGGCGCAGAAGGCGGTGATGGCGGGCATTCCGATGCTGGCGGCGGTGTCGGCGCCGTCCTCGCTCGCCGTCGACCTGGCCGCGGAGACGGGGCTGACGCTGGTGGGCTTCCTGCGCGGCAGCTCCATGAACGTGTACGCGGGCGAACACCGCCTCGCGCTGCGCACCCCGGCCACCCGCGACTGACCGGCGCGCCGCGACCCGGCGCCGTGCGACAGCGACAGCGACAGCGACTGCGACTGCGACAGCGACAGCGACGACGGTGCGCTACGGCCCGTCGTTCACCGGGAGTTCACCTCGAAGCAAGCCGGGTGTGCGCACGAGGTGATCGAGGGGCGGGCGGTCTCTGCAAGGTGGTGCCGCAAGTCTGACGGGGCGTCAGGGGCGGCGTACACCCGGCCCGGTGACGGTGTGCCCGCGCGCGGGTGTCGGTGACGGCGGCGGCCGTCCGCGGCTCCCTAGGTTGACGCGGGAGGTCCGCAAGTCCGTCCCAGCCGAAGGGCAGTCCCACTGTGCCGTCAGGCCTTCTCGCACGCACGAGATCCACCGTCACCACGGCCGCCGTCCTCACGGCGACCGCCGTCCTTCCGGCAGCCGGCGTCTTCCCGGAAGCCGCGCGGGCCGCATCCCCGGCGGGCATCGCCCCGTTCGAGCAGCAGGTGCTCTTCGAGGCCTCGCAGGAGCCCGGTTACGCCTGCTTCCGCATCCCCGCCCTGGTGCGGACCACCGCGGGCACCCTGCTCGCGTTCGCCGAGGGACGGGTGCTGAACTGCGGGGACGCGGCCGACATCGACATCGTCGTCAAGCGCTCCACGGACGGCGGCCGCACCTGGGGCGCGCTCCAGGTGGTGACCGAGGGCGCCGGTGACACCCACGGCAACCCGGCCCCGGTGGTGGACCGCGAGACGGGCCGCGTCCTGCTGGCGCAGACGCACAACACGGGCCGTACGGACGCGGCGGGCTGCGGGGTGCCCTGCGACCGCACCCCGCACCTGCAGCACAGCGACGACGACGGGCGGACCTGGTCCGCGCCGCGCGAGCTGAGCGGGGAGATCGCGCCCCCGCACTGGAACGCCTGGTACGCCACCGGGCCCGGGCACGGCGTCCAGCTCGCCCACGGGACCCACGCCGGACGGCTGGTGTTCGGTGTCAACGCCGAGACGTGGGACGGCGGCCGGGTCACCGAGAACCACGCCGCGCTGGTCGTCAGCGACGACGGCGGCGACCACTGGCGGATCGGGGCGACGGACTCCTGGCCGGTCGCGGACGACGGCGTCTTCCGCCAGAAGCCCTCCGAGCTGACGGTGACCGAACTCGCCGACGGCGCGATCCTGGTGAGCGGCCGGGAACAGGACGGCACCGACCTCGGCCACCGCACCCAGGCCGTCAGCGGCGACGGCGGCGACACCTTCGACGCGCCGTTCGAGGCCCTGCCGGACCTGTACACCCCGCAGGTGCAGGGCGCGGTCCTCCGGCTGGGCTCGCGGCTGCTGCTGTCCGCGCCCGCCGATCCCGACCGCCGCCGGACCATGATGATCCGCTCCTCCCCCGACGGCGGCCGCACCTGGGACAGCGTGGACCGGGGCACGGTCGTCACCCGTGACTGGGCGGGCTACTCCGACATGGCGGAGATCACCCCGGACACCGTCGGCCTGCTCTACGAGGCCGGGGCCGCCGACGCCCGCGACGAGATCCGCTTCGCCCGCTTCACCGAGGACTGGCTGGTGCCGCCCCGCGGCCCCGACCCGGTCACCCCCGACGTCGGCCCGTACGGCGAGCGGGCGGCCGTCCTCGGCGGCGCCGCGCCCGTCCCCGACGGCGCCCTGGGCGGCGCGCTGGCCCTGGACGGCGCCGACGACGCCGTACGACTGCCCCACCGCGCCCAACTGGCACTGGGGACAGGCGAGTTCACGGCGTCCTTGTGGTTCCGGTACACCGCGGGCTCTGGCGAACAGCCGCTGCTGTCGGTCGGCGGCGCCGGCGGCTCGCAGCCGGGGCTGCGGCTGTGGGCGGAGCCCGCGCACGACCGGCTGCGCGGGCTGATCACCGTGCGGGAGGGCGCCAGGGCGGTGCGCACGGCCGAGGTGAGCGCGGCGGGCGCCCGCGACGACGGCCGCTGGCACCGCCTGGTGCTGCGGCGCGGGAACGGGCGGCTGACCCTGTCCGTCGACGGCGCGGCGGCCGCCGAAACGGCGGACGTGCCCGGCTCGCTCAGCCGCAACGCGCCGTTCGGGGTGCACATCGGGCAGCGCATGGACGCGCGGGCGTTCTTCGCCGGTGCGATCGACGAGGTCCGGCTGTGGAACCGGGCACTGGCCGACGGCGAGCCGGACGGCGCCTCCCTCGCGGGCACCGTGCTGTGGCTGCCCATGGACCGGGTGGACCGCAGCCGCTAACGTCCCGGAGCGTGCCCGAGGACGGACGCGCGCGACGAGACGTACGCAAGGCGCCGGATGCGCGGCGCCGGGTCCGGGCCGGAGGCGGGCCGCCGCTGGTGCCCGCGCTCACGGCCGTGCTGCTGGCCTTGGCGCTCGCGGCCCTGCTGCTGGGCGGCGGGCGGGACTCCCGCGACCGGGCACGGCCGGGGGCCGGCTGCGTGCCGCACACCGTCGCCGCCTGGTCCGCCGCCGACCGCCTCACCGCCGAGTTCGCCCGCTACGGCGACGACCCCGCCCGCACCGACGACTGGACGGGGGGCGACGGCACCCACTCCGTGCGCCTGCCCGACGGCCGTCTGCTGTGGCTCTTCTGCGACACCTACCTCGGCCCGGTGCACGCCCCGCCCAACCCGGCCGGCGAGTCCCACCCGTGGCGCGACGCCGGCGCCCCGCTGGTGCGCAACTCCGCGGTGGTGATGACGGCGGGCGGCCGGCTGACCGCGACCCTGCCCGCCCCGCTCTTTCCCGACCCGGCCCCCGGGCAGTGGCGCTGGCCCGTCGCCGCCCGCGTCGAACCCCGCTCGCCGGGCGCCGCCGAGCAGGTGGTCCGGGTGGTGCTGTGGACGCGCGAGGCGGGCCGGGCGCCGTGGTTCTACGGAGTGCCGCTGGCCACCGAGGTCGCCACGCTGTCGCTGCCGGAACTGCGCGTCGAGAGCATCGCCGTGGTGCGGGACGAGCGCGCGGTCGCGGACCCCTCGCGTCGGGTGCTGTTCGGAACCACGCTGGTCGCGCGGGACGGCTTCAGCTACGTCTTCGGCGGCGACGACGGGCAGGCCGCCGCCCGGCCGGTCTCCTCCGCCTTCGTCGCCCGGGTCCGGGCGGGTTCCCTCGCCGAGGCGGCCGCCTGGGAGTTCTGGACGGGTTCCGGGTGGGCGGCCGGGGCGCGGCCCGCTGCGGTGCTCGGCGACGAGCGGCGCACAGGGGTGGGCAGCGCGTTCTCGCTGGTGCGACGGGGCGGCACGTAAGTGCTGTTCACCATGGCGGCGGGCACCCGCGGGCCGGCCGACGTGACGTCGTACTGGGCCTGCTCCCCCACCGGCCCGTGGCACGGCCCGGCCCGCGTCCTGACCGCGCCGCTCCCGCCGGGCGAGGTCGCCGCGTACAACCCGCAGGCGCATCCGGGACTGGGCGGCGACGACGGACGGCTGGTGCTCAGCTACGACGTCAACTGGCTGCGGACGACGGACGCCTCGGCGCAGCTCAGCGGGAACGCCGGTCTGTACCGGCCGCGGTTCGTGACGCTGCGGCTGCGGGCGGCGGACCGCTGACCGGTCCGGGCTCTGCCTCCGGGTCGCGGGAGCGGCGTCTGGCGATGACCGCGCACACCATGAGCTGCATCTGGTGGAAGAGCATCAGCGGCAGCACGGCCAGCGCGGCGTGGGCGCCGAACAGGACGCTCGCCATGGGCAGTCCGGCGGCGAGGGACTTCTTGGAGCCGGCGAACTGGATGGTGATCCGGTCGGCGCGGCCGAAGCCGAGCGCCCTGGCGCCGTACCAGGTCAGGGCGAGCATCACGGCCAGCAGCACGGCCTCCACGGCGAGCAGTCCGGCGAGCCGGGCGGGGCTGACCTGGTGCCAGATGCCCTGGACGACGCCCTCGCTGAACGCGGCGTAGACGACGAGCAGGATGGAGCCGCGGTCGACGTGGCCGAGGACCTTCTTGTGGCGGGTGACGAACCCGCCGATCCAGCGGCGCAGCACCTGCCCGGCGAGGAACGGCACGAGCAGCTGGAGCACGATCCTCACCAGCGAGTCGGCGGAGAACCCGCCGGCGGTGCCGCCGAGCAGAAACGCGGCCAGCAGCGGGGTGACGACGATGCCCGCGAGGGAGGAGAAGGAGCCGGCGCAGATCGCGGCGGGCACGTTGCCGCGGGCGATCGAGGTGAAGGCGATGGAGGACTGGATCGTCGACGGGACGAGGGTGAGGAAGAGCAGGCCCTGCCACAGGGAGTGGGTGAGCACCACCGGCACCAGTCCGCGGGCGGCCAGCCCGAGCACCGGGAAGACGACGAAGGTGCAGGCGAGGACGGTGACGTGGAGCCGCCAGTGGCGCAGTCCGTCCAGCGCCTCACGGGTGGACAGGCGGGCGCCGTAGAGGAAGAAGAGGAACGCGATGGCAGCGGTGGAGGCGCCGGAGACCACGTCGGCGGCGGTGCCGCGGGCCGGGAGCAGCGCCGCGAGGCCCACCGTCCCGAGCAGCAGCAGGATGTACGGGTCGATCGGCAGCCGGCTCGGCCGTCGCAGGCGTTTCACGGTGCTCCACACAGTTCTGCGGACAGAGGGTCAGGGGGTCAGGCAACAGGGCCCGGCCGCCCTCTCCATCGTGCTCCCCGGCCCGCCGATCGGGAATCCGGCATACCACTCTGACTGTCATCGCGACCCGTGATGACACCGCTATGCTCGCACCGTGTACGACCCCTCTCACCTGCGCACCTTCCTGGCGGTCGCGCAGACGCTGAGCTTCACGCAGGCCGCGCGGCGGCTCGGGCTGCGACAGTCGACCGTCAGCCAGCATGTGCGGCGGCTGGAGGACGCCACCGGGCGGACGCTGTTCTCCCGCGACACCCACTCGGTGGAGCTGACCGAGGACGGCGAGGCGATGCTCGGCTTCGCCCGGCGGATCCTGGAGGTGCACGAGCAGGCGACCGCGTTCTTCACCGGCACCCGGCTGCGGGGCCGGCTGCGGTTCGGTGCGTCGGAGGACTTCGTGCTGACCCGGCTGCCGGAGATCCTGGAGGGCTTCCGGCACGACCATCCGGAGGTGGACCTGGAGCTGACGGTCGAGCTGTCGGGCACCCTGCACGAGCAGCTGGCGGCCGGGAAGCTGGACCTGGTGCTGGCCAAGCGGCGGCCGGAGGACCCGCGCGGCGAGCTGGTCTGGCACGACCGGCTGGTCTGGATCGGCGCCGACCGGCTGCGCCTCGACCCGGAGCGCCCGGTGCCGCTGATCGTCTATCCCCCGCCGGGCATCACCCGGGCGCTGGCGCTGGAGGCGCTGGAGCGGCAGGGGCGCGCCTGGCGGATCGTGTGCACCAGCGGCAGCCTGAACGGGCTGATCGCGGCGGCCCGCGCCGGGCTCGGGGTGATGGCGCACTCCCGGGGGCTGGTCCCGCCGGGTCTGGTCCGCGTCCCCGACCGGTTCGGGCTGCCGGAGCTGGGCCGGGTCGACTTCGTGCTGGTGCACGGCCGACGGCGTACGCCGGCGCAGGAGGCGGCCGACGCGCTGGCGGCGGCGATCCTCGCGGGCGGGGACCGGCTGCACCGGGGCGCAAGCCCGGCCGCGCGGGAGCGGCCGGGCGGGGAGCGGGAGTGACGAAATCCTCCGCTTCCGCGCTGAGAGAGGTGACGGCGCGCGCACCGGCGGCCCGGTAAGCGGGTCGTACAGATTCCGTGGAGATTACGGCACCGAAACTTACTCCACCGTCAGGAATGCGCCCGGCCCCTCCCGGTCTACGCGCTTTGTCCCCCGCTGACCAGCGCGAACGTGAGCACCGCTCGCCTTCGGCGCCCCTCCCGTCCCGACTCCGCGTGAGGTACCTTTCACCGCCTGTGCGGGGCGCCAGGCGTCACCGGGAACCGTCACGGAGATCGGGGGAGCGGGTTTGCGCGAGTTCACCAACCCTCCGCCGGCCTTGGCGCCCCCCGTGGGCGGTCTGGCCGACGCGGTCTACCGCAACGCCGACGAGGACCCGCACCGCATCGCGCTGGGCCGCAAGGACGAGACCGGGCGGTGGCGGGACGTGACCGCCGCGGAGTTCCGCGACGAGGTGCTGGCCCTCGCGAAGGGGCTGCTCGCGCAGGGCGTCCGGTTCGGCGACCGGGTCGCGATCATGTCCCGCACCCGCTACGAGTGGACGCTGTTCGACTTCGCGCTGTGGTCGATCGGGGCGCAGGTCGTGCCGGTGTACCCGACCTCGTCGGCCGACCAGTGCTTCTGGATGCTGTACGACGCGGAGGTGACCGCCGCGGTCGTGGAGCACGAGGACCACGCGATGACGATCGCCACCGTCATCGACCGGCTGCCCCGGCTCAAGCAGCTGTGGCAGCTGGACGCGGGCGCGGTGGGCGAGCTGTACGACGCGGGCGCCCACCTGGACGACGAGGTGGTGCACCGGCACCGCACCGCGGTCACCCCGGACACGGTCGCGACGGTCATCTACACCTCGGGCACCACCGGCCGCCCCAAGGGCTGTGTGCTCTCGCACGGCAACTTCATGTACGAGGCGGACACGGTCGTCGAGCGCTGGGAGCCGGTGTTCCGCTCCGGCAGGGGCGACGAGGCGGCCACCCTGCTCTTCCTGCCGCTCGCGCACGTGTTCGGCCGGATGGTGCAGGTCGCGGCGGTCCGCGGCCGGGTCCGCTTCGGCCACCAGCCGCAGCTGAACGCCGCCGCCCTGCTGCCCGACCTGGCCGCGTTCCGGCCGACCTTCTTCCTCGCGGTGCCGTACATCTTCGAGAAGGTCTTCCACTCCGCCCGCCGCAAGGCGGAGCTGGAGGGCCGCTCGGGGCCGTTCGAGAAGGCCGTCGACGTCGCCGTGCGGTACGCGGAGGCGCTGGAGGAGAAGGCCTGGGGCACCGGCCCCGGCCCGTCGGCGGGGCTGCGGATGCAGCACCAGTTCTTCGACAAGCTCGTCTACGCCAGGCTGCGCGAGGCCATGGGCGGCAGGGTGCGGCACGCGATGTCCGGCGGCTCGGCGATGGACCGGCGGCTCGGCCTGTTCTTCGCGGGCGCGGGCGTGCGCGTCTACGAGGGGTACGGACTCACCGAGACCACGGCCGCCGCCACCGCCAACCCGCCCGAGCGCACCCGCTACGGCACGGTCGGGCAGCCCATCCCGGGCGTCACCGTGCACATCGCCGACGACGGCGAAATCTGGCTGCGCGGCCCCAACGTCTTCCAGGGCTATCTGAACAACGCCAAGGCGACCGACGCGGCCCTGCACGACGGCTGGCTGGCCACCGGCGACCTCGGCGCCCTGGACGAGGACGGCTACCTCACCATCACCGGCCGCAAGAAGGAGATCCTGGTCACATCCGGCGGCAAGAGCGTTTCACCGGGGCCGCTGGAGGAACGTGTCCGGGACCACCCCCTGGTCGCGCAGTGCGTCGTCGTCGGCAACGACCGCCCGTTCGTCGCCGCGCTGATCACCCTCGACCGGGAAGCCGTGGACCACTGGCTGAAGATGCGCAACAAGCCCTCGCTCACCCCCGCCGAACTCGTGCGCGACCCGGATCTCGAGACCGAGATCCGGCGCGCGGTGGTCACCGCGAACACCCTGGTGTCGCAGGCCGAGTCGATCCGCACGTTCCGCATCCTCGCCCAGCCGTTCACGGAGGAGCACGGGCTGCTCACCCCGTCGCTGAAGCTGAAGCGCAAGGCCATCGAGAAGGCGTACGCGAACGAGGTGGAGGCGCTGTACGAGACGTGAGACCTGCTGTGCCGTACCGGATGTGGGACATTCCGGACGCACCTACGGATTCTCCCGTCAGGAATGCGACGCGGCCCGTGATCGTTGACGATGTGAGTACCACCTGACGACAACCGAAGGATCAAGAGCTCGTGAGCAGCAAGGTCCCCCCGATCATCCTCAACAACGGCGTCGAGATGCCCCAGCTGGGCTTCGGCGTCTGGCAGGTGCCGGACGACGAGGCGGAGCAGGCGGTCACCACCGCGCTGGAGGCCGGGTACCGCAGCATCGACACAGCGGCGATCTACGGCAACGAAGAGGGCACGGGCAAGGCGATCGCCTCCTGCGGCATCCCCCGCGAGGAGATCTTCGTCACCACCAAGCTCTGGAACAGCGACCAGGGGTACGACTCCACGCTGCGCGCGTTCGACCTCTCGCTGTCCAAGCTCGGCCTGGACTACGTGGATCTGTACCTGATCCACTGGCCGCTGCCGGCCCGGGACACGTACGTCGACACGTACAAGGCGATGGAGAAGCTCCACGCGGACGGCCGGATCAAGGCCATCGGCGTCTCCAACTTCCTGCCGGAGCACCTGGAGCGGCTGATCGGTGAGACCTCGGTCGTCCCGGCCGTCAACCAGATCGAGCTGCACCCGCACCTGCAGCAGCAGGCGGCCCGCGAGTACCACGCGGAGCACGGCATCGCCACCGAGGCCTGGTCGCCGCTCGGCCAGGGCAAGGGCCTGCTCGAGGTGCCGGCGATCGTCGCCATCGCGCGCAAGCACGGCCGCACCCCGGCCCAGGTCGTGCTGCGCTGGCACCTCCAGCTGGGCAACGTGGTCATCCCCAAGTCGGTGACCCCGTCGCGCATCAAGGAGAACATCGACGTCTTCGACTTCACCCTGGACGACGAGGACCTGGCGGCGATCAGCGCCCTGAACGAGGACCGGCGCATCGGCCCGGACCCCGCCGAGTTCGACATGGCCTGACCGCACGGCCTGACCGCACGGCCTGGCCGTACTGCCTGGCCGTACGGACCGACCGCCACGGCACAGCCGTCGTGACCGCGCCCCGGGACCGCCCGGGTTCCGGGGCGCGGTCGTGCGGCCGGGGCCCGCCCCGCGCGGATCGGTCGGTGGACCGGCCGACGGACCGGTCGGCGTCGGCGGGCAGGGCGGCGGATCCGTCACAGGGACTTGGTCGCCGTGTACACGGTGTGCGCCGCCAGCACGAACACGTCCGGGCGGTGGTGCACGCTCGCCTCGTCGTCGGGGTCGAGCAGCCGGTCGAGGGTGGCGCGGTCGGTCGCGTCGAGGCGGTCGCCGAAGCCGTCCCGCATCCGGGAGAGCGTGGCGGCGACATAGGCGCGGGCCCGGTCGGTGGCCGGGGCGGGCAGGTCCAGCAGGAAGCTGCGGGTGTGCGGGTGGCCGAGGCCCGCGGCGGCGAGCAGCGCCGGCCAGTCCTCCGTCTCGGCGACGCTGCCGGGCAGGTCCGCGCGCATCCGCTCGAACCACTCCTCCTGGAGCGCGTCCAGCCGGGCCTGGAGGCCGGGGCGGCCGAAGCCGAGGTCGCGGGGGAGGAACCGGGCGGGCAGGCCGCCCTCCAGGATGGCGAGGGTGCCGCCCGGTGCGAGCCGCTCGGCGAAGGCGGCGAGCGCGGCGCGCTGGTCGCCGAGGTGGTGCAGGCTGCGACCCGCCCACAGCAGGTCGGCGGGGTAGTCGAGGTCGCCGAGGACGCCGGGCAGGTCCCCGGCGAGGGTGCCGAACCGGTCGGCGACGCCGAGCCGCTCGGCGCGGGCGCGGGCCCGTTCCAGCAAGGGCTCGGTGGCGTCGACGGCGACCACGCGGGCGCCGGGGAAGGTCTCGGCGAGCAGACAGGAGACGACGCCGGGTCCGCTGCCGGCGTCCACCACCAGGCCGGGGTCGGTCTGCTGCTTGGCCAGCCAGGCCAGGGCCCGCTCGTACAGCGGGGTGAACAGCTCGGCCTGGGCCTCCAGCAGCGGGGCCATCCCGGCCCAGTCGACGTCGCCGTCGCCGTGGTCATGGCCCTGGCCGTGGCCGTGCTGATGCCGGTGGCCGTGCTCGTGCCGGTGCTCGTCGCGGTGCTCGTGGCCGGGTGCGGGGTCGGGGTGGTCGTGGTGGTCGTGCGGCATGGTGCTCAGCCTCTCCTCCGGGGTGCGGACAGCGTGCGCCGACGCACCGCGAAGGAGCCAGCCGTGTTGCCGGAACGGCAACACGGCCGGCCGGATTCCTGGCTCACCGCGGTCGCCGGACGCCGCGGTGGCCCGCACCCGTCAGCTCAGCGGCGGGTAGGCGTTCTGCATCAGCTGCTGGAACTGCGCGGAGAACCAGTGGCCGGAGAGCGGGGCGTTCGGCAGGGCGCCGGACATGTTGTTGTTGTTCCGCGGGTTGCCGGTGTACGTGGGGTCGCACATCCGGTCGAAGCCCTTGCCCTCGTCGTTCGGGATCTCCTTGCTGGCACCGTCGGACTCCCCCGGCGGCTTCATCCAGACGTAGGCGTCGATGCCCGGCTCGGGGTTGGCGCGGGGCCGCTCACCGAGTCCCGCCCCGTCCTGGTTGCACCAGTTGCCGAGGTGGATGCGGCGGTCGTAGCGGCCGCCGTCGACGTAGGCGTTGACGTCGGTAGTCGGGCCGGGCCCGGCGGGCCGCTTGGTGCCGCCCCAGCCGTTGCGGGAGGTGTCGATGAGCATGCCGATCTTCGAGTCGAAGCCGATCGAGACCAGCTTGTCGCGCATCGCCTGGGCGTAGGACAGCTCGTCGGTGTAGCGGTTCCAGTCGACCCACTTGGACTGGCGCACGGACGTGCCGTTCACGGTGTCCGTGATCTTGAAGTGGTCCTCCTTCAGGGCGCTGTAGTTGGCGGTGTTGACGATGAAGCCGTGCACGTCGGCGACGGTCGCGCCCTCGGTGGTGGCGGCGGACTTGAACATCTCGGCAGAGGCGCCGAAGTTGTCGTCCCAGCCGAGCCAGCCGTGGTGGCCGGCGTCGATGTAGTTGTAGACGTTGGGGATGTCGCCGAGCTTGTTCAGGGCGTAGCCGACGCCCTTCTGGTAGTTGCCGTTGGCCTTCATCACGTCGCAGTTCGGCGTGGCGGTGGGCCGCGGCGTGACGTTGGTGACGAGGTTCGGCAGCGAGTCGATCTCGACCGTGGTGACGATCCTGAGGTCCTTGTACTTCGGGTCGGCGAGGATCGCGGCGATCGGGTCGATGTACTGCGTCTTGTACTTGTCGATCTCGGTCGGGCCCAGCTCGCCGTTGGAGGCGAGGGCGGCGCAGTCCCGGCCGGGCAGGTTGTAGATGACCAGCTGGACGACCAGCTGGTCGGAGCCCTTCTGCTTCAGCGCCTCGTCGAGGTGGGCGCGCAGGCCCATGCCGCCGTTGACGCCGTTGATCGCGGCGATGCGGTCCAGCCAGACGCCGGTGGGCTGGTTGGCGATGCGGCTGCCGCCCGGCTCGGCGGCGGCCTTCCGCGACCACTCGGGGTTCACGTACACCTTGGCTCCGGCGTACGGGTTGTCGGCCTTGCCCGACGGGTTCGGCGGCGGGTCGGTGGGGCCGCCGGGTCCTCCGCTGCCGTCGTCGACGTTGCAGGTGACGCCGTCCAGGGTGAAGGTGGCGGGGATCGCGTTGGTGCCGCTGTAGGTGCCCTGGAAGCCGAAGTTGACCGAGCCGCCGGTGCCGAGCTGGCCGTTGTAGCTCTCGTTGGCGGCGGTGACGGCGGTCCCGCTCTGGGTGACCTTGGCGTTCCAGGCGCTGGTGACCTTCTGGTTGCCGGCGTACGACCACTTCACCGACCAGGCGGACTTGGCGGCGCCGTGGTTGGTGACGGTGACGGAGGCGGTGAAACCGGTGCTCCACTGGTTCTGCACCTTGTAGTCGACGGTGCAGGGGATGGCGGCGGCGCCGGTGTCGTCGGGGATCGCCGCCATGGCGGTGCCGGTCACACCGCCCACGAGCGTGAGTGCGGCCAGCAGTGCGGTTCTCGTGCGGGTACGGCTCATCGGTGGGGTTCCTCTTCGTGCGTCTTCTGTGACAGGACGGCCCGTCCCTCAAGGAGGGCGCGATGGGGGCGCGTTGGCCGAAGCACGTCAGCGCGAGTGAGCGAGAAGCGGGCGCGGCGGGGGTCCCACGGGGGTGGGCACGGCGGCGCCGGCACGTAAAAGACCTGAACGCGGGGGGTGTCGCATGAGCGACTCCTTGCAGCTCGGACGGGTCCTGACGGCCCGTCGACTGGCGGAATCGCTCCCACTGGTGAGGGTCGAAGGTAGCGCCAAGTGACGGCAAAGAACAGAGGAGTCGCTTGACTTTTCCGCCGGCACGTTCATCGAATCTTTTCGACTCTTCGAGCATCTTGACCGGAACATGCCCCGTCCTCACTATGGGAGCGCTCCCACTGGTTCAAGCCTTGACATTTCCGAGCCGCACAGCCGCAACAGCCGCACCTGTCGCAACTGCCGCAAGGAGGAACCAGCTCATGCCCCCCAGAACCAGACGCCGCACCGCGCGGCGGTTGTGGACCGCCGTGGTGGCGGCCCTCGCGGTACCCCTGTCGATGCTGGCCGCGAACCCGAGCCCCGCGCACGCGGCGGCGCTCCAGTGCAGCGTCGACTACAAGACCAATGACTGGGGTTCCGGCTTCACCGCGGATCTGACGCTCACCAACCGCGGTACCGATCCGATCGACGGCTGGACGCTGACGTACTCCTACAGCGGCAACCAGAAGCTGACGAACGGCTGGAACGGCACCTGGTCGCAATCGGGCCAGGCGATCACCGTGAAGAACGCCTCGTACAACGGGCGGATCGCGGCCGGCGCGGCGGTGTCGACCGGCGCCCAGTTCACCTACAGCGGCACCAACACCGCCCCCACCTCCTTCGCGGTGAACGGCACCACGTGTGCCGGTGCCCATCAGCCGCCGATCACCGTGCTGACCAGCCCCAAGCCGGGCGCGGTCTACTCACAGGGCGACCCGGTGCCGCTGGCGGCCACCGCGGCGGCGGCGGACAACGCGAGCGTCACCAAGGTCGAGTTCTACGACGACACCACGCTGCTGGGCACGGACACCACCGCGCCGTACACCTTCTCGGCGACCGGACTGTCCGTGGGCAGCCACTCGCTGGTGGCGAAGGCGTACGACAGCCTGGGGGCCTCGGGGTCCTCGACGCCGGTCGGCATCACGGTCGCCTCGGGCCCCGCCGTTGTCGCCTCGCCGACCCAACTGCCCGTCCAGCAGGGCAAGACGGGCAGCTACGAGGTGCGGCTGTCCACCCAGCCGTCCTCGAACGTCACGGTCACCACCGCCCGCGCCTCCGGCAACACGGGCCTGACGGTGACCGGCGGCGCCTCGCTGACCTTCACCCCGTCGAACTGGAACACCCCGCAGAAGGTGACGATCACCGCCGACTCCTCCGGGACCGGCGCGGCCGTCTTCGAGTCGACGGCGCCCGGACACGGCAAGGCGTCGGTGACGGTCACCCAGATCGGCGCGACCAAGGAGTACGACGCCCGCTTCCTGGAGCTGTACGGGAAGATCACCAACCCGGCGAACGGCTACTTCTCCCCCGAGGGGATCCCCTACCACTCGGTGGAGACGCTGATCGTCGAGGCGCCGGACCACGGCCACGAGACCACGTCGGAGGCGTACAGCTACCTGCTGTGGCTCCAGGCCATGTACGGCAAGGTGACGGGCGACTGGTCCAAGTTCAACGGCGCCTGGGAGATCATGGAGAAGTACATGATCCCCACCAAGGCCGACCAGCCGACGAACTCGTACTACAACGCCTCCAAGCCGGCGACCTACGCGCCGGAGCTGGACACCCCGAACGAGTACCCGTCCAAGCTGGACACGGGCGTCTCGGTCGGCCCGGACCCGATCGCCGGTGAGCTGAAGTCCGCGTACGGCACGGACGAGATCTACGGCATGCACTGGATCCAGGACGTCGACAACGTCTACGGCTACGGCAACTCGCCCGGCAAGTGCGAGGCGGGCCCCACCGACACCGGCCCGTCGTACATCAACACCTTCCAGCGCGGCCCCCAGGAGTCGGTCTGGGAGACGGTCCCGCAGCCGACCTGCGACGCCTTCAAGTACGGCGGCAAGAACGGCTACCTGGACCTGTTCACCGGTGACTCCTCCTACGCCAAGCAGTGGAAGTTCACCAACGCCCCCGACGCCGACGCGCGCGCGGTGCAGGCCGCCTACTGGGCGGACATCTGGGCCGAGCAGCAGGGCAAGGGCTCGCAGGTCGCGGCCACCGTCGCCAAGGCGGCGAAGATGGGTGACTACCTGCGGTACGCGATGTACGACAAGTACTTCAAGAAGGTGGGCAACTGCGTGGGCCCGGCCACCTGCCCGGCGGGCAGCGGCAAGGACTCCTCGCACTACCTGCTGTCCTGGTACTACGCCTGGGGCGGCGCCGTCGACACCTCGGCGGGCTGGGCCTGGCGCATCGGCTCCTCCCACGCGCACGGCGGCTACCAGAACCCGCTCGCCGCGCACGCCCTGGCCAACTACCCGGACCTGAAGCCGAAGTCGGCGACGGGCCAGGCCGACTGGGCGAAGTCTCTCGACCGGCAGCTGGAGTTCTACCGCTGGCTGCAGTCGGCCGAGGGCGCCATCGCGGGCGGCGCCACCAACAGCTGGGCGGGCCGCTACGCGACCCCGCCGGCCGGCACCCCGACCTTCTACGGCATGTACTACGACGAGAAGCCCGTCTACCACGACCCGCCGTCCAACCAGTGGTTCGGCTTCCAGGCGTGGTCGATGGAGCGGGTCGCCGAGTACTACCAGCAGACGGGTGACGCGGACGCCAAGGTCGTCCTCGACAAGTGGGTGGACTGGGCGCTGTCCAAGACCACCGTCAACCCGGACGGCTCCTTCCGGATCCCGTCCACCCTCCAGTGGTCGGGCAAGCCCGACACCTGGAACCCGTCGAGCCCCGGCGCCAACACCGGGCTGCACGTCACCGTCGTCGACTACACCAACGACGTCGGCGTGGCCGCCTCGTACGCCAAGACCCTGACGTACTACGCCGACCGCTCCGGTGACACGGACGCGGCACGGGTGGCGAAGGCCCTGCTGGACGGCATGTGGGAGAACAACCAGGACGCGCTCGGCATCGCCGTCCCGGAGACCCGCACCGACTACAGCCGCTTCAACGAGAAGGTCTACGTCCCGAGCGGCTGGACCGGCACCATGCCGAACGGCGACACCATCAACTCCTCCTCGACCTTCGCCTCGATCCGGTCCTTCTACAAGGACGACCCGGCCTGGTCGAAGATCGAGTCCTACCTGGCGGGCGGTGCCGCGCCCACCTTCACGTACCACCGGTTCTGGGCTCAGGTGGACATCGCCACCGCCATGGGTTCGTACGCGGAGCTCCTCGAATAAGTCCCCGCTGAACGCTCCGCGTGCACGGGCCCCGTCACCTGACGGCGGGGCCCCGTCCGGCCGGGCGGTCCCCACCCGCACGGGGGACCGCCCGGCCGTCGCACGTCCCCCTCGCAGCACCCGCAGCCCCTCCCCCGGCTCTCGCAGCAGGAAGGACATCCCCACCGTGCGAAGAACCCGCACCCTCACGGCCGTGCCGGCGCTCCTGGCCGGCCTGCTCGCGGGCGGTCTGCTCGCGGGCGCCCCGCCCGCGCCGGCGGCCGAACCCGTCGAGCGGGAGGTGTCGATCGCCGCCGACACCTACACCTGGAAGAACGCCCGGATCGACGGCGGCGGCTTCGTCCCCGGCATCGTCTTCAACCGCAAGGAGAAGAACCTCGCCTACGCCCGCACCGACATCGGCGGCGCCTACCGCTGGCAGCAGTCGACGAAGACCTGGACGCCCCTGCTCGACCACGTCGGCTGGGACGACTGGGGCCACACGGGCGTGGTGAGCCTCGCCTCCGACCCCGTGGAACCGGACAAGGTGTACGCGGCCGTCGGCACATACACCAACGACTGGGACCCGGGCAAGGGAGCCGTGCTGCGCTCCGCGAACCGGGGCGCGAGCTGGCAGAAGACCGACCTGCCGTTCAAGCTGGGCGGCAACATGCCGGGCCGCGGCATGGGCGAGCGCCTCGCCGTCGACCCGAACCGCAACAGCGTGCTCTACCTGGGCGCGCCCAGCGGCAAGGGCCTGTGGCGGTCGACGGACTCGGGGGTCACCTGGTCGCAGGTGACGAGCTTCCCCAACCCGGGAAACTACGCGCAGGACCCGAGCGACACCTCCGGCTACGCCAGTGACAACCAGGGCATCGTCTGGGTCGCCTTCGACGAGTCCACCGGCACGTCCGGCAGCGCCACGAAGACCATCTACGTCGGGGTCGCCGACAAGGACAACGCCGTCTACCGCTCGACCGACGCGGGCGCGACCTGGCAGCGGCTGGCCGGGCAGCCGACGGGCTACCTCGCCCACAAGGGCGTCCTGGACACGGCCAAGGGTCATCTGTACCTGGCCTACAGCGACAAGGGCGGGCCGTACGACGGCGGCAAGGGCCGGCTGTACCGGTACACGACGGCGACCGGCACCTGGACGGACATCAGCCCGGTCGCGGAGGCCGACACGTACTTCGGCTTCAGCGGACTGACAGTGGACCGGCAGAAGCCGGGCACCGTGATGGCCACCGCCTACAGCTCCTGGTGGCCGGACACCCAGATCTTCCGCTCCACCGACAGCGGCGCCACCTGGACCAAGGCATGGGACTACACGTCGTATCCCAACCGCGAGAACCGGTACACGATCGACGTCTCGTCCTCGCCGTGGCTGACCTGGGGCGCCCACCCCTCCCCGCCCGAGCAGACCCCGAAGCTGGGCTGGATGACGGAGGCGCTGGAGATCGACCCGTTCGACTCCGACCGGATGATGTACGGCACCGGCGCGACGGTCTACGGCACCGAGAACCTCACGAACTGGGACACGGGAACCAAGGTCACCATCAAGCCGATGGTGCAGGGCCTGGAGGAGACCGCGGTCCTCGACCTCGCCTCTCCCCCGTCCGGCGCGCCGCTGCTGAGCGCGCTCGGTGACATCGGCGGCTTCCGGCACACGGACCTGACGAAGGTCCCGCCGATGATGTACACCTCCCCCAACTTCACCTCCACCACCAGCCTCGACTTCGCCGAGTCGAACCCCAACACGGTGGTCCGGGCCGGCAACCTCGACTCCGGTCCGCACATCGCGTTCTCCACGGACAACGGCGCGAACTGGTTCGCCGGGACCGACCCGTCCGGGGTGAGCGGCGGCGGGACGGTCGCGGCGGCGGCCGACGGCAGCCGGTTCGTCTGGAGCCCGCAGGGCGCGGGCGTGCACCACACGACCGGCTTCGGCTCGTCCTGGAAGGCCTCCACCGGCATCCCCGAGGGCGCGATCGTCGAGTCGGACCGGGTGGACCCGAAGACCTTCTACGGCTTCAAGTCCGGGAAGTTCTACGTCAGCACGGACGGCGGCGCGACCTTCACCGCGTCCCCGGCGGCCAACCTGCCGAGCGGCGACAGCGTCCGCTTCAAGGCGCTGCCCGGCGGCAAGGGCGACATCTGGCTGGCGGGTGGCGCGAGCGACGGGGCGTACGGGCTGTGGCACTCCACGGACGGCGGCGCGAGCTTCACCAGGCTGTCGAACGTGCAGGAGGCCGACACCATCGGCTTCGGCAAGGCGGCGCCCGGCGCCTCGTACCAGACGCTCTACACCAGCGCCAAGATCGGGGGCGTGCGCGGCATCTTCCGTTCCACCGACCAGGGCGCGACCTGGACCCGGATCAACGACGACGCCCACCAGTGGGGCTGGACGGGCGCCGCGATCACCGGCGACCCGCGGGTGTACGGGCGGGTGTACGTCGCGACCAACGGGCGCGGCGTGATCTACGGCGACAGCTCCGACACGGGAGGGGGCGGCGGTGGCGGTGGCGGCACGGAGCCGACACCCACACCGACGCCGACGCCGACGCCGACGGGTGCCTGCGCGGTGACGTACAAGGTCACCAACCAGTGGTCGGGCGGCTTCCAGGCGGAGGTGCGGCTGGCCAACACCGGGAGCGGCGCCTGGAACGGCTGGTCGCTGAGCTGGACCTTCCCCGACGGGCAGACGGTGTCCCAGATGTGGAACGCCGAACATTCCTCGTCGGGCGGGACGGTGACGGCGAGGAACGTCGGCTGGAACGCGAGCGTGGCCGCGGGTTCGTCGGTGAGCTTCGGCTTCACCGGCAACTCGTTGGGCGCGAACGGGAAACCGACCGCGTTCAAGCTGGGTGACCAGGCCTGCGCGGTGAACTGAGCGGGAAGCGAGAAGGGGCGGTCCGGAAGAACGTTGAACGTTCACGCTTCCATCACGGTTGCGTCACCGGACCGCCCTGAGCGCCCCTCCGGGGCGTCCCACCCCATACGGTCATCTGGCACCAACTGACCTATGGGGTACACATGTCGCACAACGAGCCACCGGCCGAACAGCCCACGTTCATCGCACCACCGGCTGGGCAGCCGGCCGGCAAGCCGGGATGGGCGCGCAAGCGGATCGCCGTCCCGGCCGCGCTCCTGATCTTCTTCGTCGGCGTCGGCATCGGCTCCTCCGGCGACAACGGCCAGGAGAAGACGAGCACCGACGCCAAGGCCGAGCCGCGGCCCACCGTCACCGTCACGGAGACGGTCGGGGCCGAGCCGGCCAAGGCCGACGACGCGAAGCCCGCCACCGACGACGAGCGGCCCGCCGCCGCCGAGAAGGCGACCGTCCCCGACTTCGTGGGCATGGGCCTGCAGTCCGCGCAGGACAAGGCCCAGGAACTCGGCTTCTTCCACCTCACCTCGCACGACGCGCTCGGCCGGGACCGCATGCAGGCCTTCGACCGCAACTGGAAGGTGTGCGGCCAGAACGTGAAGGCCGGCACGTCGGCGTCGACCGACACCGAACTCGACTTCGGCGCCGTCAAGTTGGCGGAGGACTGCCCGGCGAAGGACGAGAAGCCGCCGGCCGCACGGGACGGGAAGATGCCCGACTTCACCGGCACGTCGGTGAAGTCGGCCCGCGGCGCACTCGACTCGGGCACCTCGCTCACCGTCGAGGACGCCTCGCCGGAGGGACGCTGGGTGCTGGTCGAGTCGAACTGGCAGGTCTGCACCCAGCAACCGGCCGCCGGTGTGACCCTGAACGGCCGGCCCGTCACCTTCACCGCGGTGAAGTTCGGCGAGACCTGCCCGTAGCCCCGGCGCGGCGCCCCGCCGCCGCCTCCCCCGGCTTTCTGAACGCGCGCAGGGTGAACCACGGATCGGGGCGCGGCCGGTCCTGGTCGGGCAGGGCGGCCAGGCGTTCGGCGAAGACGTCGGCGCGGGGGTCGCCGGGCGGCAGGGTGACGAACCAGCCGCGGCGCAGGTCGGCGATGGTGCGGCGGGGGCTGCGGCCCTGGCCGCGGCCACGGAAGCGGGCGCGGCCGGCCGGGACCAGGCCGTGGGCGGCGGCGTACGCCTCGACGGCCGCCGACTCGTCGACGGCGCGGATGCGGGGGCGGGCCGCGAGGACGGCGTCGATGTCGCTGCCCACGTTGTGGGCGGCGGCCTTGTCGACGGTGGTGACGTACACGCCGCCGGGGCGCAGCACGCGCGCGCACTCGGCGACGACGGCGCGCACGCCCTCCGGGCCCGGCAGCAGATGCAGCAGCCATACGCTGGTCACCGCGTCGAACGTGCCGTCGGGGAACGGGAGTCGGCGGGCGTCGGCGCGCACCACGGCGCCCGGGAGGCGGGCGGCGGCGCGGCGGACCATCTCGGTGGTGAGGTCGACGCCGGTCACCCGTAACCCGCTGCGGGCGGCGGCCAGCCGACGGGTGACGATGCCGGTGCCGCAGGCGAGGTCGAGCAGGCTGCGCGCGGTGTCGGGGACCAGGCCGAGGACCCCCTCGGCGGCGGCTCGCGCCCGGGGCTCGCCGCCTCGGGAGGCGTCGTAGCGTTCGGCCTCCTTGTCGTAGTCGAGCACCGCCGGCTCAGTCCGGGCCGTGGGCCGGTGCGAGGGCGGACACGCGGCGGGCCAGCTCGATGTCCAGCTCGGTGACCTTGCCGCCGACGCTGTGGGTGTGCACCGAGACGGTCACGTCGTGGTAGCCGAGGGTGAGGTCGGAGTGGTGGTCCAGCTCGTCCTGCACCCGGGCGATGTGCATGACCAGCGCGGCGGCGGCGATGTGCGAGCCGAGCCGGTAGGTGCGGGTGAGCCGGTCCTCGTCGAGGGACCAGCCCGGCAGTTCGGCCAGCCGGTCCTCGATCTCCTGGGGCGACAGCGGTTCGACGGCCATGACCTCGCTCCTTCCGGGGGTCCCCGTCCAGCCTGCCACAGGGACGGGGTCCGGTCCTGGTCAGAGGGGCCGCCGGGGAGCGGCTGCGGCGGCATTCGGCCGCCGGGTACGGGCCATCGGCATATGCGCCACCGGCCGGCCACGGCCCCTTTCGGCACCTGTCAGCCGATGGCTCCCTTCGGCGCCCGTCAGCCCGCCGCGCACTCCGCCGCCAGGTCGTCGGCCAGCGCCGCGATCCGCTCTCGCCCCTCCACCTGCCGCACCCACTCCTGCGGCAGCCCCACGTCGCCGAGGCGGGCGCCGAGGAGGTTGCCGCAGACGGAGCCGGTGGAGTCGCTGTCGCCGGAGTGGTTGACGGCGAGCAGCAGGGCGTGGGCGGGCCGGTGCGGTTCGGCGAGCGCGGCGTAGACGCCGAGGGCGAGGGCTTCCTCGGCGATCCAGCCGGCGCCCAGCTTCTCCACCCGGTCCGCGCTCGGGGTGCCCTCGGCTGCCGCGTCGAGGGCCCGCCGCAGGGCCGCGGTGGTCTCCTCGTGGCCGGGCCGGCCGGCGAGCAGCCGCAGGGTCCGCAGGACGGCGCCCTCCAGGGAGTCCCCGGTGACCAGGTACGCGGTGATGGCGGCGAGCGCACCGGCCGCGAGGTATCCGGTGGGGTGGCCGTGGGTGAGCCGGGCGCAGCGGGCGGCGAGGTCGAAGGCGCGGTCGGCGGGGGCACCGGTGAGCCCGAAGGGCGCGGAGCGCATCACGCCGCCGCAGCCCTTGGAGTTGGGGTTGACGGGACCGAAGCCGCCGAGCGGGGCGCCCTGGTCGGGGACGTAGGGCTGGTGGAGGCCGGACAGGCAGGCGTTGCCGGGGGCGCGGCGGGCGTACAGCCAGGGCTCGGCGAGCAGCGGCCGGTCGTTGCCCGTGTACGCGGCGTAGGGGCCCTCGGGGCCGGGCCGTTCCTGGGTGACGAGCCAGCGCTGGTAGGCCTCGTACATCAGCTGGTGGGCGGCGCCGCCGATGCCCTTCTCGCGTTCGCGGCGGCTGGCGACGAGGATGCCCTCGACGGTGAACAGGGTCATCTGGGTGTCGTCGCTGATCCGGCCGGCCACGCCGCCGGCGTCGGCGACGAGGGTGGTGACGCCGCGCGGTCCGTGGGCGGCGCGGATCGCGTCGAGGGAGCTGAACTCGACCGGGTAGCCGAGGGCGTCGCCGAGCGCCCCGCCGAGCAGACAGCCGCGCACCCGTGACCGGTACACCGCCCGTGCCTGCTGGTCTCCTTGCTGCGACAGCTCGTTCACGCGGTGCCTCCTCGACTACGGTCGTACGCATGAGCATTCTCACGCCCGGACCGTCCGCGCCGGTCGCCGCCCCCGCCGAGCAGGGCGTCGGCCCGCTGCTGCGGGCCTGGCGGGAACGGCGGCGGATCAGTCAGCTGGAGCTGGCGCTGCGCGCCGGCTCGTCCGCCCGGCACATCAGCTTCGTCGAGACGGGCCGCTCCCGGCCGAGCGAGGAGATGGTGCTGCGGCTGGCGGAGCATCTGGAGGTGCCGGTGCGGGAGCGCAACGCGCTGCTGCTGGCGGCCGGTTACGCCCCGCGCTATCCGGAGACCCCGCTGGACGATCCGTCGATGGGCGCGCTGCGGGCGGGCATGGAGCGGCTGATCCGCGGCTACGAGCCGTATCCGGCGCTGGTCGTGGACGCGAGGTACGACGTGGTGGCCGCGAACCGGGGCATCGCCATGCTGCTGGAGGGGGTGCCCGAGGAGCTGCTGGTGCCGCCGCTGAACGCGATGCGGCTGACGCTGCACCCGCGGGGGCTGGCGCCACGGATCCGCAATCTGCGCGAGTGGCGGGGGCATCTGCTGGCGCAGATGGAGCGGCAGATCGCGCTGCACCGCTCGGCGCCGCTGCGCGCGCTGTACGAGGAGGTGGCGGCGTACCCGGTGCCGCGGACCGCGCCGGACGCCGAACCGGAGGAGCCAGTCCCGTACTTCGCGCTGCCGATGCAGGTCGAGTACGAGGGCCGGATCCTGTCGTTCATCTCGTCGATCTCCACGTTCAACACGCCGATGGACGTGACCGTCGCCGAGCTGGCCATCGAGACGTTCCTCCCGGCCGACCCGGCGACGGTGAAACACCTTCAGGAGCTGATGTCCTGACGGGCTCTCAGCGACATGTGCTGGAGGCCGGCGAAGCCGGCGACGGTGAGCGCCTGGAGCACCGTCCACACCGCGCCTGCGGTGCTCGGGGTCAGCCACAGCGCGAGGGCGAGCAGACTGAGCGCCGCCCAGGCGAGGTTGGCCTCCACGACCAGGCGTACGGGCAGGGCCGCGGGGTGCGGGCGGGCGGCCAGCAGGCCGACCCCGGCGGCGAACGCGGCGAGGAACGCGCCGAGGATCAGCAGCAGGGTCGCGTCGACGCCGAACAGGTCGCCGAGCGGGCCGGAGGCGGCGAGGTAGGCGACGCCGTTGGCGCCGGTGACGACCGCGTCGAGGGCGAGGAAGCGCCGGAGCATGGTGCGCGGGTCGGAGGTGCGGGCGAGGGCGGCGAGCTGGGTGGCGGACATGGCGGATCATCCTCCGGCGAGGTCGTCGGTGCGGGGACCCGGGTGAACGGGGCGGAGTGCGCCGCCCCGTTCACCCGGTACGCCAACCATCCCGCGGGGCGTGGTCCGGGTCGATTACCCGCGAGGTAAGGGGGCGGTGGGGGGGGCAGTGGCCGCCTGTCCCGGATGCCGGGCTCCGCACGCCGAACCCGTGAGAGTGCGCCGGGAACATGACACACTGCTGGCGGACTTCCGGCGCGTAGGGGAGGCGTGGCGTGAGTGAGCGGCGGCCGGCGCCCACCGTGGGCCAGGTGGTGCTGGGCAAACGGTTGCAGGAGCTGCGGGAGGCGGCCGGACTGAGCCGCGAGGACGCCGCGCGGGTGCTGCGGGTGGCCCCGGCGACGGTGCGCCGGATGGAGACGGCCGAGGTCGCGCTGAAGATTCCGTACGTGCAGCTGCTGCTCGACGCGTACGGGGTGCCGGAGGACGACGCCGCCGCGTTCGTCACCCTGGCCGAGGAGGCCAACCAGCCGGGCTGGTGGCAGCGGTTCCACGACGTGTTGCCGGACTGGTTCAGCCTGTTCGTGTCCCTGGAGGGCGCGGCCCGGCTGATCCGCTCCTACGAGCCGCACTTCGTGCCCGGCCTGCTGCAGACCGAGGAGTACGCGCGGGCTGTGCTGGAGGCTGGCACGATCGGGCAGACGGACCGGCCGTCGCTGGAGCGGCACGTGTCGCTGCGGATGGCCCGGCAGGAGCTGCTGCGCCGCCCGAACCCGCCCCACCTGTGGGTGATCATGGACGAGACGGCGCTGCGACGCCCGGTGTCCACCCGGCCCGAGGTGATGCGCGGCCAGCTGGACCGGCTGCTGGAGGCCGTCGAGAGCGACCGGATCACCCTCCAGGTCGCGGAGTTCGCCTCCGGCCCGCATCCGGGGACGTACGCGCCGTTCGCGCTGTTCCGGTTCGCCGAGCCGGAGCTGCCGGACATGGTGTTCACCGAGTATCTGACGGGCGCGCTGTATCTGGACTCCCGTGCGGAGGTCTCGGCGCACCTGGAGGTGCTGGACCACATGACCGCGCACGCCGCGTCGGCGCGGCGTACGAAGAAGATCCTTCAGGAGTGCCGTGGGGATTACTGAGCAGGACGAGCGAAACGCCCGCATCGACACCGGCCGGCCGCATCCGGCGCGGGTGTACGACTGGTGGCTGGGCGGCAAGGACAACTACCCGGTGGACGAGGAGCTGGCCCGCCGGATCCTCGCCGTGGACGGCACGGTGGTGCGCGGGGCGCGCGCCAACCGGCGGTTCATGCACCGCGCGGTGCGCACGGTCGCGGAGGCGGGGATCCGCCAGTTCCTGGACATCGGCACGGGCATCCCCACCGAGCCGAACCTGCACCAGGTGGCGCAGGCGACCGCGCCGGAGAGCCGGGTGGTGTACGCGGACCACGACCCGATCGTGCTGCGGCACGCCGAGGCGCTGCTGTACGGCTCGCCGGAGGGCCGCACCGCGTACGTGCACGCCGACGTGCGGGACGTGGACGCCCTGCTGGAGCGGGCCGCCGAGACCCTTGACCTGACCAGTCCGGTGGCGCTGTCGCTGGTGGCGCTCACCCACTACCTGGACGCCGACCCGGCCGGCGACGACGTGTACGGGCTGGTCGCGCGGTACGTCGACGCGCTGGCCCCGGGCAGTTACCTGATCCTGTCGCAGGTCACCCCGGATCTGAACCCGGAGGCGATCGGGAAGGCGGCCGAGAACTTCCACCGTACCGGCACGCCCTTCCACCCCCGCTCGCTGGCCGAGTTCGCGCGGTTCTTCGACGGTCTGGAGCTGCTGGGTCCGGGCCTGATCCCGGTGCACGGCTGGCGTCCGGAGGCGGAGGACGTGGCGGCGCAGGCGGAGGGCATCGTGCCGGTGTACGCGGGGGTGGCCCGCAAGCCCTGACGTCAGCGGTACGGCCAGCGTGGGCGGGCGCGCTCCCCTGCCCGCCCCTGCGGGGTGCCCGCGGAGCCGCGTCGTCCGTCCGGAAGGCGGGGCGGCGCGGGATGCCGCTGGTGCGTTCCGGAGACGTCTACCGCGCGCAGGGGCTGCGGTTCAGCCGTGAGGAGCTGCCGGGCTCTGTGCCGACGGTGTCCAGCGGAGAGAGGTGAGGGGAGAGCCGTGAGGGGCACGGCACACGAAGACCCCCGCCCCTTGCCACTCTCAACCTATAGCGCACCCGGGGGCTTGCCGCAAGACCCCCTCCGTCCCGCACAATCGCTGGCCTCAGCCGGAACCTGCGGGAATGGGAGCTTCACGAAGTGCGTACCTCTTTGTCGACGTCCTCGAGCGCGTTCGACCTTCCCGAGCGTCTGGCCGCGAAGGCCGACCCGGCGCTGATCGCCCGCGACGAGCGGCACTTCGCGGCCGTCGCGGCGGCCCTGGAGCAGGCGATCGCCGAACTGTCCGGCCGTCTCGACGAGGTGCGCCGGTCGCCCGGCGGACTGGGCCGGCAGGCGCTGGACCGGGACGTGGAGGTCCACCGGCTGACGGGCCGCCTGCGCGCCCTGCGCAGGTTCGGCCTGGACCTGTGCCTCGGGCACATCGTCCGCGCGGACGACCCCGAGCCGGTCTACATCGGGCGGCTCGGCCTCACCGACCCGGCGGGACGCCGGCTGCTGGTCGACTGGCGTTCCCCCGCCGCCGAGCCGTTCTTCGCGGCGACCCACGCGGACCCGATGGGCCTGGTCAGCCGCCGCCGGTACCGCTGGACCGGCGGCCGGGTGAGCGACTACTGGGACGAGGTGTTCGCCGCTGACGGGCTGGAGGGGCACGCCGCGCTCGACGACCAGTCCGCGTTCATCGCCTCCCTCGGTGCCAGTCGCTCGGCCCGGATGCGGGACGTGCTCGCCACCATCCAGGCCGACCAGGACGCCGTCATCCGGGCGGACTCCCGTGGGGCGCTGGTGGTCGACGGCGGGCCGGGCACGGGCAAGACCGTCGTCGCCCTGCACCGCTCCGCCTACCTGCTGTACTCCGACCCGCGCCTCGGTCGCCGCCGGGGCGGTGTGCTGTTCGTCGGCCCGCACCAGCCCTATCTGGCGTACGTCGCCGACGTGCTGCCCAGCCTCGGCGAGGAGGGCGTGCGGACCTGCACGCTGCGCGACCTCGTCGCCGAGGGCGCCACGGCGGGGGTGGAGAGCGATCCGGAGGTGGCCCGGCTGAAGGCGTCCGCGGATATGGTGCGGGCGATCGAGAAGGCCGTCCGGTTCTATGAGGAGCCGCCCGGCGAGGCGGTGACCGTCACCACCGACTGGGGCGAGGTCCGGGTGAGCGCGGACGACTGGGCGGACGCGTTCGACGCGCCCGCGCCCGGCACCCCGCACAACGAGGCGCGCGAGCAGATCTGGGACGAGCTGGCCGCGATCCTGCGGGACAGGATCCGCGCCGACGTGGAGCCCGGCGTGTTCCGCGCCGCGCTGCTGCGCGACCGGGAGCTGGTCGCCGCCCTGCACGGGGCGTGGCCGCTGATCGAGGCGGCCGACCTGGTCGGCGACCTGTGGTCGGTCCCCGCCTATCTGCGGCTGTGCGCTCCCTGGCTCGGCCGCGAGGAGGTGCGCAGGCTGCAACGCGCCGAGCCGCACGCCTGGACGGTGTCCGACCTACCGCTGCTGGACGCGGCGCGGCAGCGGCTCGGGGACCCGGCGGCGGCCCGGCACCGGCGCCGGGAGGAGGCCGCCCTGGCCGCCCAGCGGGAGCGGATGACGCAGGTCGTGGACACCCTGATCGAGGCCGCGTCCGCGTCCGGCGCCGACGGGGACGACGGGGAGGGCCTGGTGACCATGTTGCGGGGTGAGGACGCCCGGGTCAGCCTGGTCGACGAGTCGGAGCTGCCCGCCGCCGCGCGCGACCCGCTGTCCGGTCCGTTCGCGCACGTCGTCGTGGACGAAGCGCAGGAACTGACCGACGCGGAGTGGCAGATGCTGCTGGCGCGCTGTCCGTCCAGGAGTTTCACCGTCGTCGGGGACCGCGCCCAGGCCCGGCACGGGTTCACCGAGTCGTGGCGCGAGCGGCTCGAACGGGTCGGGTTCGACCGGATCGAGACGGCCTCGCTCGGCATCAACTACCGCACGCCGCGCGAGGTGATGACGGAGGCCGAGCGGGTGATCCGGGCCGCGCTCCCGGACGCGAACGTGCCGGTGTCGGTGCGCGGCAGTGGTGTCCCCGTCGTCCACGGGTCCGTCGCCGAGCTGGAGGCGGTCGTCGCCACGTGGCTGGCGGAGCACGCCGAGGGCACCGCCTGTGTCATCGGCGCTCCCGCGTTCCGGGAGCGGCCCCGCGTGCGCTCGCTGACCCCTCAGCTGTCGAAGGGGCTGGAGTTCGACCTTGTGGTGCTGGCCGAACCGGAGGCCTTCGGCACGGGTGTCACCGGGGCGGTCGACCGCTATGTGGCGATGACGCGCGCGACGGGGCGGCTCGTCGTCCTGACCGGCTGACCGGCTCCCGGTGACGCGTCACGGCCGGGAGGACTCGGCGGCGGGGGTGCCGCGGCCGTCCGCCTCCGGGGGCTCGCCGCGCAGTTCCAGGGCGCGGCGGGGCCGGTCGGTGATCAGCACGTCCACGCGCGGGTCGGCGAGGAAGCCGCGCAGGGCGATGTCGTCGTTGACGGTCCACACCATGGTGAACAGGCCGTTGCGGGCGGCCTCCCGCAGCACGTTCGCGCGGGCGAGCCGCTGGTGGACGGCGACGCCGTGCGCGCCGCACGCGCGGATTCGGCGCATCGGGAACAGCTCGCTGAGCCGGGTCGCGGTGAACCGGGCCGCGCCGATCTCCTTGCGGTCCCGGCCGAGGGACAGCGCGGTCCGCACGCCGGGGTAGGCGCGGGTGATCGCGGCGACGGAACGGTCCTCCAGGGTGGTGGCGACGAAGCCGTCCCCGCCGAGCAGGGCGATCGCCCGGTCGATCACGTCCTTCTCGTAGCCGGTCTCCTTCAGGTCCAGGTGCCCGATCAGCTTCCCGGCGATCAGCTCCATCACCTCGTCGACCACGGGCACCGGGTAGCCGGCGCGTTCGCTCAGCTCGGCGTGGGTCAGCTCGGTGAGCAGCGGGCCGGTGTGCCGGACGCGGGGGTCGTGGTAGACGACGAGGACGCCGTCGGCGGTGCGGCGGATGTCGAACTCGGCGTACTCGGCACCGGTGCGCAGCGCGTCCTCGTACGCCTGCCAGGTGGCGGGGCCGAAGGTCTCGGATCCGCCGCGGTGGGCGGAGACGGCGGGGCGTCGGGTCATGGCGGTCAGCTCCCGGAGGTGGTGCGTGGTGCGGGGAGGGGCGGGGGTCCGTCGTCGGGCGGGGTGAGCAGCTCTCCGGAGCGGCCGGCCCGTCTCAGCAGCAGATAGCCGATCAGCACCAGGATGATGAACGGCAGCCAGGCCAGCAGATAGGCCACGCCGTACCGGCCGAGGTCGAGGATGGAGCGGTGCTCGTCGACGTCGGTGCCGTTCACCCCGAAGAACGCGAGCAGCAGGGTCGGCGGCAGGGCGATCAGGGTGGCGGCGGCGACCAGGCCGGAGATGGTGCGGTCGCGGGCCTCGTCGCGTTCGGCGAGGGCGGCGTCGAGGGCGGCGGAGCGGGCGTTGATGACGGAGGTGAGGCGCTCCACCATGCGGGCCGAGTTGTCCAGGCTGTCGCGGATGCCGAGGGTGTCCCGCAGGGAGGACTGGAAGCCCTCCATCAGCATCTCCGGGATCAGCAGGCTGTCGACGTAGGCCTCCACGCCGAAGGCGAGGTCGAGCTGCAGTTCGTTGACGCCGGCGGAGAGCCGGGAGATCAGGGCGCGGATGTTCTGCGGGGAGTCGGCGGCGGCCTGTTCGTTGGCGCGCATCATCGTGAACGCGGCCAGCCGGGTGCGCTGCAGCACGGCGAGCGCGGAGATCATGCCGGTGGCGACCAGGGCGAGGCCGTTCTCCACGTGCGGGGCCCAGCCGGCCTGGACGGAGACGCCGCGGCCGTGCGCGGAGACCGTCGCGCCCTGGTTCTTCAGGTTGGGCGGCAGGCTGGGGCCGTGCGCCATCTTGCCGCGGTAGACGATCTCGTTGAGCGGGCCGAACAGGCCGGGGCCGCCCTCGGCGGCGGCGGTGATCAGGTCGGCGAGCAACCGGCCGCCCGGGAAGACGAGTTGGTGGACGTTCTGCCCGTAGACGAGGGGACTGTCCAGGCCCAGCCGGTCGGTGAGCACGTCGAGCAGGGGACGGCCGCCGAGGGTGATGTCCCCGCGGTCGAAGCAGGTGTCGGCGAGCCAGGCGGCGATGGCGCCGGCCGGGGTGTGTCCGGCGAACTCGCAGTCCAGGAGCAGGGTGGCGTCGCCGCGCGGGGTGGTGACGACGAGGATGCCGGCGGTGTCCAGGGCGAGTCCGTGGTCGCCGGCGGGCAGGCCCAGCTCGCCCGGTTCCAGGCGCTGGGTCAGCACCGGTACGGGCAGTAACGCGGCGCCGGACACCAGGTGCGGGGCGAAGCGGCCGAAGTCGAAGCGGTCGACGAGGGGGCCCAGTTCGCCGTCGCGCGGGCGGATGCGGCCCGCCAGGCTGAACAGCATGAGGATGCGGGTGTGTTCGCGGGTGGCGGAGTCGAGCACCGCCGTACCGCTGGATGGTCCCGCACCGCCGGACGTTCCCGCCGCCATCGAAAAGATCCCCTCCCCATTCGGCGCAGGGCGTTGATACCCCCCGTCCCGTCCCGGTGAACCGCGCGGGCCGCCCCTCGCCGGGGAGGGGCGGCCCGGGTCGGCGTGGAGCCGGGGCGGGCGCGGTCAGGCGAGCTTCGCCGTCAGCGTGATCGGGACGGCCTTCAGGGCCTGGCTGACCGGGCAGTTGACCTTGGCCTTCTCGGCCTCGGCGACGAACGCCTCGTTGTCCAGGCCGGGGACCGTGCCCTCGACGGTGAGGTGGATGCCGGTGATGCCCTCACCCGGCTGGAAGGTGACGTCGGCGGAGGTGACGAGCTTGGTCGGCGGGGTGCCGGCCTGGGCGAGGGCGTGCGAGAACGCCATGGAGAAGCAGCTGGAGTGGGCGGCGGCGATCAGCTCCTCCGGGCTGGTCTTGCCGCCCGGCTCCTGGGTGCGGGCGGCCCAGGTCACCGGCTGCTCGTTGATCGCGCCGGAGGAGTCGAAGGTGACGACCCCGTTGCCCTCGAGCAGGTTGCCTTCCCAGACAGTGTGTGCGGAGCGCGTGGTGGCCACGTTCATTCCTTTCGTACGGTCCCGGTTCGGACGGATCCGGGTTGACGGACACCATCCGATCACACTCCGGCGCACCGCACGAGGAAGACCGGCCACCGGCGCCGCGCTCAGGCGGTGGCGCGCTGCCGGCGGGCCGCCAGCCAGGCGTAGACGGGCACGCCGGCGAAGAGGAACAGCACGCCCTGGTAGACGGCCGCGTATCCGGCGCCCGCGACCAGCCACAGGGAGAAGCCGAAGGCGAGCGCGGCGAGCACCGCGTCGCGCACCAGGCGGGCCCGGTTCACCTTCTCGTGCTCGCCGCGCACCAGGTGGAAGATCTGCGCGGCGGTCGCCAGCAGGTACGGCACGGTCGCGGTGAACGTGGTGACCAGGACCAGGATCTCGAAGACCCGCGCGGAGCCCGCCGTGTAGTTGTACACGGTCAGCAGGGAGGCCAGGACGACGGTCACGCCGACGCCGACCGTGGGCACGCCGCGCCGCTTGCGGGTGAACACGGCGGGGAACAGGCCGTCGCGGGCGGCCGCGTACGGGGTCTGCGCGCTGAGCAGGGTCCAGCCGTTGAGGCAGCCGGTCATCGACACCAGTGCGGCGAGCGCGACGGCCCAGCCGCCCCAGGAGCCGCCGAACATGGCGTTCACCGCGTCCGAGAAGGGTGCCGTGGAGGCGACGAGTTCGTCGTGGGCGACGGTGCCGAAGACGGAGAGGGTGCCGAGCAGGTAGACGAGGGCGGCGCCGAGGGTGCCGATGACGGTGGCGCGGCCGACGTTGCGGCGCGGGTCGCGGACCTCGCCGGCGCTGACCGCGGCCGACTCCACGCCCAGGTAGGAGAAGAGCAGGATCGCGGCGGACGCGGAGAGCGCGCCGAGCGCGCTGTCGCCGCTCGCGTTGAACGGGCCGAGGTTGCCGGCGTCGAAGAAGAACAGTCCGCCGACCGCGACGAGCAGCAGCGGCGCGAACTTCAGCACGGTGGAGACCAGCTGGACGGCGCCGACGTAGCGGGAGCCGGCGAAGTTGGCCAGGGCGGGCAGCCACTGGATGACGAGCGCGGCCAGGCACGCGGTCCACTGGTGGTCGTTGACCGGGATCAGCACGTCGAGGTAGCCGACGGCGGCCACGGCGAGCGCCGCGTTGGAGACCCAGGTGGTGATCCAGTACGCCCAGGCGGCGAGGAAGCCGGCGAAGTCGCCGAAGGCCTCGCGGGCGTAGACGTACGGGCCGCCGGTGCGCGGGTCGCGCCGGGCGAGCCGGCCGAAGACCAGGGCCAGGGCGACGGCGCCGGCGGTCAGGACGGCGAAGGCGGCCAGGCTGACGGTGCCGAAGGGGGCCACGGCGGCCGGGAGCAGGAAGATGCCGCCGCCGATGATGTTGCCCATGACCAGGGCGGTGGCGACGGGGAGCCCGAAGCGCCGGGTGTGCTTGTCGGGGGCCGCGGCGGCCTCGGGTGCGGCAGCCTGCGGGGCCGGAGCCTGGACGGTCCCGGTGTCGTGCATGGGGTGGTGCGCCTCTCGTCGTGCCGGTGCCCGGGATCGCCGGACGACCGTCATGTTCGGTCACCGGTTCGAGAGGTGCCAAATCACGCGGTTTTGTCCTGCACGGTGGGGTCCGGCGCCGCAAAAGGTGCGTCGTCGGGGACTTCGGACCGGGAATCGTCCACCGGCTCCGGACCCCCCGGAATCTCCCCTTCCGCCCTGCGGTCCACCGGCACCTGAGGGCCGTCCGCCTCCCGCAGCCAGCGGCGCAGCACCCGGTGGACGTGCTCGGCGCCGGTGATCGCGGCGCCGTCCGGGGCGGGCGCGGACAGGACGAGCGGGGACAGCAGGAACGCCGTGTTCTGGGCGCCGCCGAGGCCGCCGTGGGAGCCGATCTGCTCCTCGAAGGCGAGGACCTCGGCGTCGGCCGGGTCACAGGCGGAGTTGATCATGATGTCGGCGGCGTGCGGGAAGGAGTGGGTGCGGCGGACCGCCGCCGCGGCGCCCGGACCGAACGGCGCGAGCGGGCCGGGGTGGTCGTCGTCGAGCCGGTCCACCGGGACCTCCACGCCGTGCGCGCCGAGCACCACCCCGCCGTGCTCCTCGCTGCGCACCAGCAGGAAGCCGATGCCGGGGTGGTTGGCGAGGGTCGGCAGCAGCGCCGGGTGGCGTTCGTCGATCTCCTCCTTGCTCATCCGGTGCGGCACGTCCGGGAACGAGACCAGGCCGAGGTTGCCCGAGGCCAGCACGACCGGCTCGGAGCGGCGGGCCGGGCGGCGTTCGTCGGCGCCCTCCTCGACCGGGATGCGCAGCGCGGCCCGGACCGCCGCGCGCGCCTCCGCGCCGCTGTGCGTGCGCTCGGCCCGGCGCGGCACGGGCAGGCCGCAGCCGGCCCGCACCAGGTCGCCGAGGGTGAGGCCGTAGCGGGCGCGGAAGGTCTCGCCGGGGCTCTGCCCGTGGTCGGACAGGACGACGATCCGGTACGGGCGCGGAGCGTGCTCGGCGACCTTCTCGATCAGCGCGAGCGCCCGGTCGAGGCGCTGCAGCACCCGCTCGGCGTCCCGGCTGAACGGCCCCGAGTGGTGGGCGACCTCGTCGTAGGCGACCAGGTCGGCGTAGATCGCGGTGCGCCCGGCGAGCAGGTCGCCCATGACGGCGGCGACGACGACGTCCCGCTCGACGACGGTGGCGAAGGCCCGGACGAACGGGTAGAGGCCGCCGCGGGAGACGCGCGGGCGCTCCTTGCGCAGCCGGGAGCGGGTGGACTGGCCGATCTCGCGGCCGACCTCGGCGACGAAGGAGAGGGCGGTGCGTACGGCGTTGGCCGGGTCGGAGAAGTACGCGAAGTAGCCGGCGCGGGAGCGGTTCTCGCGGCTGCGGCGCCGGGTGGCGATGGACAGCACCAGGGCCTGCTCGTCGGCGCCGCCGCCGAAGAGGTTGCCGCGGCTCGCGCCGTCCACGGTGAGCAGCCCGCCGTCGCCGGTGCGCCGGACGGCGCGGCGCTGGAGTTCGGCGGCGCTGGTGGGGCGGTTGCTGACCATCACCTCCTGGGTGTCCTTCTCGTACCAGCGGAAGGCGGGCACGTCGAAGGTGCTGCCGTGCAGGATGCCGAGCTGGCTGGCGCCGGTCTGGCTGGACCAGTCGGTGCGCCAGGGGGTGAGGCGGTGGGTGGGACGGGCGGCGGGGCGGGCGGTGGGCGGCGCGTCGCGGGTGCCGGTGGCGCCCGTGCCCGTGCCGGTCCCGGTATCGGTGCCGGTGCCGAGCCAGCGGGCGACGGTCGGCATCAGGCCCTTGCCGACCGCGTCGACGAGCACGTCGTGGCCGACGCCGTCGAGCTGCAGGAAGAGGGTGCCGGGGGTGGCGGGACCGGGCGGCAGCTCGCGGCGGCGGCGGTCGGCGAGGCGGTACAGCCGGCGCCGGTAGGCGTCGTCGTCGCGCACCGCGAGCGCGGCGCCCGTGGCGGAGGCGACGGCGGACATCACGGCGGCCACCACCACCGCGGTCTCCGGCGCGGCGGCGCCCCGCTCCCCCGGGTTCAGCCGCAGCGCGAGCAGCAGCAGCGCCCCGTTGAGGGCGAACACCAGCAGCCCGAGGACCAGCGCGGGCACCAGCAGCAGCAGCCGTACGAGCAGCGGCCACACGAGCGCCGACAGCAGGCCGAAGGCGCCCGCGCCGAACGCGGCGGTCACGGCGATGTCGGTGGCGCTGTCGCCGTCCGCCGACCGCAGCCGGAAGTCCGGGAGGATCCCGGCGAGCGCCAGCATGGTGACCGTACTGACCGCCCAGACGGCGACGCTCCGCCCGACTTGGCTCGCCACCTGCCGCCAACGCCCCGCACGCACTCCCCGTACACCTCACGTCCCGGCCCGCGGTCGGCACGGGCCCGTCCCCAGCGTGTCATACCGCCCGCCACGGCCCGGGGGCGCGGCGTTCGGCTCGTGCGGTGCCCGAATCCTGCGGTGCCCGCTCCGTGCGGCGCCCGGCTCGCGCGGCGCCCGGTCCGCGGCGTGCCCGGCTCGTGGCGGTCGGCGGCCCGTTGTCCGGGGGCGACGCGTGGGGCCGGCCGCACCGTCGCGGGCGGTACGTCGCGGGCGGTACGTCGCGGGCGGTACGTCGCGGCGGCCGGGTCGGCCGGCCGGTGTTGCGGGCCCCGCGGCTACCGCCCGTCGTAGCCCGCCGTCGGCATGGAGAGTCTGCGGTGGACGCGGGCCTTCATCTGGGCGTCGTAGAAGGGCTCCGCCCGGCCCACCGTCTCGACGCGCACCCCGCGCCGGACGCACTCGGCGGTGAACTCCTCGACGTCGGCGAGGGCGGACTCCAGGACGCGGCGGCTGGGGGCGACGAACACGTCGCGGCCGGGCCGCACCCCGTCCCACAGCAGGCAGTGGTCGGGGCGCAGTCTGTGCACCAGGAGCTCGCGGGTGACGACGTACCCGTGCTCGGCGGCCCAGCGCGCGCACATCGCGTGCTGGCCGCGGGAGTCCACCAGGAAGGGGTCGATCTCCAGCTCCCGCAACGGCGTCAGACTGGCGATCGCCGTGACGCGGACCGGCCCGGGGCGTGCTTCTCCCATGGCGTCCCCCTCACCTCAGGGTTTCGCCGCCGACCCTACTCCTGCCCGTAGGCTTCGGGGAGTCGCGTGAAGGAGGCAAAGGGGTGCCGGTGGAGATCACCTGGTGGGGTCACGCCACCTGCACGGTCGAGGACTCGGACGTGCGCGTGCTGACCGATCCTCTGTTCGCACGTCGGCTGGCGCACCTCAGGCGCCGGTGCGGGGCGCCGCCACCGCACGGCGCGTGGCGCGCGGACGTCGCCGTGGTGTCGCATCTGCACGCCGACCATCTGCATGTGCCGTCGCTCGCGCGGCTCGCGCCGGGCACGCGCCTGCTCGTGCCCCGGGGCGCACCCCGTGCGGTGCCCGGTCTGCGCCGGCTCACGGGGCTGCGCATGACGGAAGTGGCGCCCGGCGACCGGGTGACGGTGGGTGACCTCGTGATCCGGGCCGTCCCGGCGCTGCACGACGGACGGCGGCTGCCGCTCGGCCGGCACCGCTCCCCCGCGCTGGGGTACGTCGTCGAGGGCGAGGCGCGCACCTACTTCGCGGGGGACACCGGACTGTTCGACTCGATGGCCGAGGAGGTCGGGCCGGTCGACGTGGCGCTGCTGCCGGTCGGCGGCTGGGGCCCGTATCTCGGCGAGGGCCACCTGGACGCGGGGCGGGCGGCGCAGGCACTGGCCCGGCTGGCGCCGCGCAGCGCGGTGCCGGTGCACTACGGCACGTACTGGCCGATCGGCATGGACGCGGTGCGCCCGCACGAGTTCCACGCGCCCGGCGACGAGTTCGTCCGGCTGGCGGCCCGGTGGGCGCCCGGGGTGGTGGTGCACCGGCTGGGGCACGGGGAGAGCGTCCGCCCGGAGGTCGCGCGGTGAACTGGCTGGCGGCCGCGCCGGCGACGGTGCCGCCCGAGACCGCCCAGCAGGCGATCGGCTATCCCACGCTGTTCCTGCTGGTGCTGATCGGGGCGCTGGTGCCGGTGGTGCCGACGGGGGCGCTGGTCAGCGGGGCCGCGGTGGTGGCGTTCCATCAGACCGCGCCGTTCGCGCTGGCGCTGGTGTTCGTGACCGCCGCGCTGGCCGCGTTCTGCGGGGACATCGCGCTGTACTGGCTGGGGCGGCGCGGGATGCGGTCGCGCAACGGCTCGCGCTGGCTCGGCGCGATCCGGGCGCGCGCGCCGGAGGACCGGCTGGCGCAGGCCCAGGAGAAGCTGGCCGCGCACGGTGTGGCCGTGCTCGTGCTGTCCCGCCTGATGCCGGCCGGCCGGCTGCCGGTGATGCTGGCCTGCCTGGTCGCCGAGTGGCCGCTGCGCCGCTTCGCCCGCGGCAACCTCCCGGCGTGCCTGGCCTGGGCGGTGACCTACCAGCTCATCGGCATCCTCGGCGGCTCCCTCTTCCCCGAGCCCTGGGAGGGCGTGGTGGCGGCGGTCGTCCTGACCCTGCTGATCAGCGTGGCCCCCGGCGTGTGGAGGCGGTTGCGCAGGCCGGGGGCGGCCTGAGGGGCGTGCGGCTCACGGCTACGGCCTTCGCGGGCGGGCTACTCCAGCAGCCGTGAGCCGCCCACCGGCAGGTCCCACAGGTCCGCGCGGTCCAGGCCCGCCTGTTCCCAGGCCGCGCGGACGCGGGACAGGGGTTCGAGGACCGGTTCGGCGGACAGGACGAAGGTCGCCCAGTGCATGGGGGCCATCCGGGCGGCGCCGAGGTCCTGGGCGGCGCGGACGGCTTCCTCGGGGTCGCAGTGGACGTCGCTGAGCCACCAGCGGGGGTCGTAGGCGCCGATGGGGAGGAGGGCGAGGTCGATGCCGGGGTAGCGGCGGCCGATGCGGGAGAACCAGTGGCCGTAGCCGGTGTCGCCCGCGAAGTAGACCCGCTTGCCGTCGGGCGCGGTGAGCACCCAGCCGCCCCACAGGGAGCGGCAGGTGTCGGTCAGGGTCCGCTTGGACCAGTGGTGGGCGGGCACGAAGTCGAAACGCACGCCGCCCAGTTCGGACGCCTCCCACCAGTCCAGCTCGGTGACGGTGGTGAACCTGCGGCGGCGGAACCAGCGGCCGAGGCCGGCCGGGACGAACACCGGGGTCTCGCGCGGGAGCCGGCGCAGCGTCGGGGCGTCCAGGTGGTCGTAGTGGTTGTGGCTGATGACGACGGCGTCCACGCGGGGCAGCGCCTCCCACTCCACGCCGACGGGGGTGATCCGCGTGGGGGTGCCGATGATGCGCCGGGACCAGACCGGGTCGGTGAGCACCGTGAGCCCGCCGATCCGCAGGACCCAGCTGGCGTGTCCCGCCCAGGTGACGGCGAGGGTGCGGGCGTCCACGCGGGGCAGCGGTGCGGGCTCGTACGGCAGCCGGGGGATGTCGGCCAGGCCCTCCCTGCCGGGCCGTACGGCGCCCTCGCGGGCGAAGCGGGCGAGGGCCTTGATGCCGGGCAGCGGGGCGGTCAGCCGGTCGTGGAAGGCGCGCGGCCAGGCTCTGCGCTCCCCGAGCGGCCGCGGTTCGGCGAGCGGTGGGAAGGGCGGGGCGAGGGGTGCCGCGGCAGCGGCCGGGTCGGCGCTCTCCCGGGCCGTCGGGCTCGTGGTCGACTCGGACTGCTGCGTCATCGAGGATGCTCCCATCGCTGAGCGTCGTCACGGAGGCCGTCGAGGACCGACCTCAGAGTGATCAACGACCGTCGCACGTGCGACAGTTCCGTCGGCATGGCGGAACGCAGGCACCGCAGGCGCTCGGCGTCCGAGCCGCCCAGCAGGGCGCCGGTGGACAGCCGGACCCGCAGCGCGCCCAGGTCGTCGCCGAAGCGGTGCCCGCCGGGCGCCGGCATACCGAGCCGGGCGGAGAGGAAGTCCTCCAGTTCCTGGGCGTCGGTCACGCCGTGCGCGGCGAGCCCGGCCTTCAGCGGCCCGAGGTCGGCGTACAGGTGGCGGCCCGCGCGCGGCGGCAGCGCGAGCGCGCCGGCGGCGACGACCGCGCGGTGCATCTCCTCGGCCACGCGCGCGTGCAGGCGTACGGCGGCGGCGGTCCGCGCGGTGACCGGTTCCGGCTCGGCGAGGGCGTAGGCCGCCGCGGCGGCGACCGGTCCGGCGATCCGCGCGCCGAGCGCGGTGAGCACGTCGAGCACGCGCGCGCGGAGGCCGTCTCCGACGGCCCCGGCGGGGAACCGGGCGAGCGCGGCCGGCCAGCCGGACGGCAGCAGCGCGCCGGCCAGGTCGGTGACGACGGTGACCCGCTCGGGCAGCATCTCGGCGGGACTGAACAGCACGGTGTCGTGCGGGTCGTGCAGGGTGTCGCGCCAGGTCTCGTCGCTGACCAGGTGCAGCCCCTCCCCCGCGGCGGCCTCGACGGCCTCGTGCATCACCTCCGGCGGCACCACCGTGGCCGTCGGGTCGTCGGCGACCGACAGCACCAGGAGCCGGGGGTCGCCGCCCTCGGCGCGCACCCGCCGCACGGTCTCCAGCAGGGCGTACGGATCGGGTACGCCGCCGCACTCGGCGGGGGTGGCGACGTGGAAGACGGGCCGCCCGAGCAGGCGCGCGTACGGCGCCCACCAGGCCGCGCAGGGGCGGGGCACCAGCACGTCGCCGCCGAGCGCGGCGGTCAGCGCGAGCAGTACGGCGGGCGCGCCCGGCGCGGCCACCGTGTGCTCGGGCGCGGTGGCGAGTCCCCGGCGCGCCCAGTAGCCGCAGCCGGCCTCCAGGAGGGTAAGGCCGCCGCCGACCGGTTCCGCGCCACCGCGGTCCGCCGCCGCGGCGAGCACGGCGGCCAGCTCGGGCAGGACGGGCAGCCCGTCGTCGGGCGCGGGCGGGCCGTAGCGGACGGGGCCGTGGTCCTCGGGGGCCGACTGCCGCGCGGGGTCCTGCGCGCTTCGGTGGGCACCGGGTCGGGCCGCGGTCCCGTCGCCTGTCCCGCCGGCCGTTCCGTTGCCTGCCCCGCCGGCTGCTCTGGGGGCTTTTCCGTCGGCTTTTCCGTTCGTGGGGCCGTGCGCGCTCGGGTGCGCGGGTTCGTCCGCCGTTCCGTCGTTCTCGGTCGTGGCTCGCTCCCTGGTCCGTGGCCGGTGCGGGTCGGCGTCACCGGCGCCCGTGTCGTCGCCGGCAGCCGTGCCGTCGGTGTCGTCGGTGTCGTCTACCCGCGCTACTGCGTTACCCAGCGCACCCCCGGATCAGCCGTCGGTTCCCGAAGCCCTGCCGTACAGCCGGTGCGCGGCGGCGCCGAGTGCGCCCACGATCAGCAGTCCGCCCAGGACCAGGGCGGGCACGGACACGCCGAACGCGCCGCCCGCCCCGGCGCGCACCCCGCGCTGCACGGTCGCCGTACCGCAGCCGGGGTCCTTGAGGTCGGGGCAGGGGGTGGCGCTGTGGCCGCCGCCACTGCCCGCACCTCCGCTCCAGCCGCCGGCGCCGCTGTCGGTGCTCGCGGGCACGGTGAAGGTCGCGCTCCAGGGCTTGCCCTCGCCACCGTGGGGGGCGGGGCAGGTGCCGTCGACGGTCCACGCGGAGTCCTCGCCCGTGGCCTCCTTGTCCGTGACCTCCTTGTCGGTGGTGTGCCCGCCCGCGGGGTCCTCGCCGGCCGCCTGCCCGGTGGCGGTGAGCTGCCCCGTGGCGGGCTCGTCCACGATGGGCTCGTCCGGCACGGGCTCCTCGGCGACGGGCTCGTCCGGCACGGGCTCCTCGGCGACGGGCTCGTCCGGTACGGGCTCTGCGGCCGCGGGCCCGTCCGTGGCGGGCTCCGGCCCGGCGAGCGGGCCGCCGGGAGGCTTGCCGTCCTCGAAGTCCTCCGGGAGGACGATCCGCGCGGTGCCCCGGTAGACGGCCTTAATGGCCTTGTCGTCCTTCCCGGTGACCAGCCGCAGCTCGGCCAGCCCGTCCTCGAAGGCCATGGAGGTGGCGTCGATGGCGTCGGGCGCCGAGCCGTCGAGGGGGTCACAGGTCACCGAGACGGTGACGGTGGCGCCGGGCGCGGCCTGACCCGGGCTGACCTCGGCGGCCGGCTCCGCGAGGGCGCCGGCGGCGGCTCCGCCGGCCGCGGTTGCGGTCAGGACGGCTACGGACACGACACGAGCGGCACGACGCACGACTCGACTCCCACCACGGTGACGACAGACACGCAGCCATCACAACCGCTGGACACCGGGCCCGCGCGCGGCCGGCCCCCATTCGCGGGAACCGCGCGGCCAACGGGGTGAAGGCACCCACCACACAGGAGCCCGCCACCCAGCAGCGCACCACCCAGGAGCCCGCTTACGGCCCTCTCCCGGCCTCGGTGAAGTTTTCCCCCCGCCCCTGAGGTGACTCGGCATCCGAACGCCCACGTCACCCGGGAGGCCACTCGATGAGCACCCTCGTCTCCGACCACATCCTCGAACGGCTGCGCGAGTGGGACGTGGAGCACGTCTTCGGCTACCCCGGCGACGGCATCAACGGCCTGCTCGCCGCCTGGGGCCGCGCGGAGAACCGGCCCCGTTTCATCCAGTCCCGGCACGAGGAGATGTCCGCGCTCCAGGCGGTCGGCTACGCCAAGTTCAGCGGCCGGCTCGGGGTGTGCGTGGCCACGTCGGGGCCGGGTGCGATCCACCTGCTCAACGGGCTGTACGACGCGAAGCTGGACCATGTGCCGGTGCTGGCAATCGTCGGTCAGACGCACCGCACCGCCATGGGCGGCTCGTACCAGCAGGAAGTCGATCTGCACACGCTGTTCCAGAACGTCGCCTCGGACTTCGTGGAGACGGTGACGGTGCCGGAGCAGCTGCCGAACGTGCTGGACCGCGCGATCCGCACGGCCTACGCGCGGCGCTGCCCCACGGCGGTGATCGTCCCGGGGGACGTGCAGGAGCTGGAGTACACCCCGCCGACGCACGAGTTCAAGATGGTGCCGTCCAGCCTGGACCGCAGCGCGTGGACGGCGGTGCCGTCGGACGACGCGGTGCGGCGGGCCGCGGAGATCCTGAACTCCGGCGACAAGGTGGCGATCCTGGTCGGCCAGGGCGCGGCGGGGGCGCGGGCCGAGGTGGAGACGATCGCGGAGCTGCTCGGCGCGGGGGTGGCCAAGGCGCTGCTCGGCAAGGACGTGCTGAGCGACGAACTGCCGTACGTCACCGGGTCGATCGGCCTGCTGGGCACCCGTCCGTCGTACGAGCTGATGCGGGACTGCGACACGCTGCTGACCATCGGCTCGTCGTTCCCGTACAGCCAGTTCCTGCCGGAGTTCGGCAAGGCGCGGGGCGTGCAGATCGACATCGATCCGCACATGGTCGGGATGCGCTACCCGTACGAGGTGAACCTGGTGGGTGACGCGAAGGCGACGCTGGAGCGGCTGATCCCGCTGATCGAGTCGGGGCGCGGACGGGAGTGGTTCGACACGGTGTGCGACAACGTCCGTCACTGGCGTGAGGTGATGGAGCGGCGGGCGGCGCTGAGCGCCGACCCGGTCAACCCGGAGTACGTGGCCCGCGCGCTGGACCCGCTGCTGCCCGGCAACGCGATCGTCACCTCGGACTCGGGGTCGACGGCGAACTGGTACGCGCGGCACCTGACCATGCGCCCGGGCATGCGCGGCTCGCTGTCGGGGACGCTGGCCACGATGGGCTGCGCGGTGCCGTACGTGATCGGCGCGAAGTTCGCGCATCCGGACCGGCCCGCGATCGCGCTGGTCGGGGACGGGGCGATGCAGATGAACGGCATGGCGGAGCTGATCACGGCGGCGAAGTACCGGCACCAGTGGGAGGATCCGCGGCTGGTGATCGGCGTGTGGAACAACCGCGACCTCAACCAGGTCACCTGGGAGCTGCGGGCGATGGGCGGCGCGCCGTCCTTCCTGCCCTCGCAGGAGCTGCCGGACGTACAGTACGCCGCGTTCGCCCGTTCGCTCGGCCTGACCGGGATCCGGGTGGAGAAGCCGGAGGACGTCGAGGCCGGCTGGCGGGCCGCGCTGGAGGCGGACGGGCCGGCGGTGGTGGAGTTCCTGACCGATCCCGCCGTACCGCCCGTCCCGCCGCACGCCACCTGGGAGCAGATGGAGGCCACGGCCGCGGCGATCCTGAAGGGCGACGCGGACCGCGGCTCGGTGGTGAAGCAGGGCCTCAAGGCGAAGGTGCAGGAGTTCCTGGCGGGCCGGCGCGGCACGTGACGGCCCGGCAGGCGAGCCGTCACCGCGCCCTGAACCTCGGGCTGCCCCTTCGGGCGGCCCGTGCCTTCGGTCGGTGCGGCGCCCCGCGTAGTCGGCGGCCAGCTCCGCCGCCGCGTGCGGGGACGTGGTGATCCGGTCCAGCGGGGAGAGCTGGAGTCGGTGCCGGCGCCCTCGACGGCGTGCGCCCGCGCCTCGAAGAGCAGCGGCGGACCGTCCTCGAGCTGCGGGGCGATGAGGTCCTTGACGACCTCGGTCTGGGCGTGGACCCACACCCGGCGGCCGCCGGTCAGGGACGGGAAGCCGACGCGGTGGGCGCGGTCGGCGAAGCGCAGTTCGATGCCGTCGTGCGGCAGGCCCCCGCGTTCCAGGCGGTCGGCGGCGCCCGCCTCGCGCAGGGCGTCGACGGTGCCCTGCTCCAGGATTCCGGCGCGCCGGCGTTGCTCCACGTAGACGCGGTCCCGGATCTCCAGGACGGCGCAGTCGATGCCCTGCCGGTGCAGTCGGCGGGCGAGCAGCAGCCCCGCGGGTCCGGCGCCGACCATGCCCACTCGGGTGGCGCGTCTGCCCCTGCCCCTATCCGCCGACCCCCGAGCGCCCCGTCCGGAGCCCACCCCCCAGGGGGTGTCTCGCTAGCCGCCCAGCGGTGCCCGGCGTGGCCGGCGATGGCGGGCGGTGGGCCGGGGGGCGGCGGGGGCCGCGTCCGGGTCCTGGTCCGCCGGCAGGACCTTCTCTTCGTAACGCCCGAGCGCCAGCACCATGCCCAGCAGCACGAACGGGAGGAGCACAGCGAGGACCGCCATGGCCTGTCCTTCCCAGAGGGGTGTGCGCGGGGGGCCAGGGCCGGGTCTCCCCCGATCGGACGGACAAACCCGGTGTCGGCCCGCGCCCCTCGGGTACGCGGTGTCCACCCCCGAAGACCTGGAGGGAGATATGCAGCGAGGCAGTGACCGGCTGAGCGTCCACCGGGACGACGAGATGAAGCACCAACTGCAGGGCCTGCTGAGGTCCGGCCACTCCACACGGACCGAGGAGTGGCACGACCCCGAGCCCTCCGCCGACGACGACCCGCGCGTGGCGGGCGGACCGGGGCTCGGTTCCCTGGAGGAGACCCGGCTGGAGCTGGCCCGGGTGCTCGGCCGCAAGCCCTTCCCGGCCGGACCGGGCGAGCTGATCGGCGAGCTGCGCCGGCACAACGCGCCGGACGCGCTGATCGAGCCGCTGACCCGGCTGCCGCGCGAAGACCGCTACGGCAACGTCCAGGAGCTGGCCGAGGCGCTGACCCGCGGGGAGGAGGCACCGTGACGGCGGACTACGTGAGGGAGGTGATGACCCCGGGCGTGGTGGCCGTCCGCCCCGACGCCTCGCTCGTCGAGGCCGCGCAGTTGATGCGCAGCCAGAACATCGGCGACGTGGTGGTGGCGGACGGACAGGACGTCGTCGGCGTGCTCACCGACCGGGACATCACCGTGCGGGCCGTCGCCGAGGGCCGCGATCCGCTCACGGTGAGCGCCGGGCAGGTGTGCACCCCGCATCCGGCGGTCGTGACCCCGGACGATCCGGTGTCGACCGCGGTGGCGCTGATGCGCCAGAAGGCGGTGCGCCGGCTGCCGGTCGTGGAGCACGGGCTGCCCGTCGGCATGGTCAGCCTGGGCGACCTCGCCGTGGCGCAGGAGCCGGACAGCGCGCTCGCGGACATCTCGCGGGCCGCGCCGGACGACGCCGACCATCACTGACCGAAGGGACCTCGAATCATCATGCGCATCGCATTCCTGACCGCGCCCGAGGGCGTCGAGCAGGTGGAGCTGACCGATCCCTGGCAGGCGGCCGAGGACGCCGGGCACCAGCCGGTGCTCGTGTCGACGAAGCCGGGCGAGATCCAGGCGTTCCACCACCTCGACAAGGCGGACACGTTTCCCGTGGACGAGGTCGTCGGCGAGACGTCGGCCGGCTCCTTCGACGCGCTCGTGCTGCCGGGCGGGGTGGCCAACCCCGACTTCCTGCGGATGGACGAGAAGGCCGTCGCGTTCGTGCGGGACTTCTTCACCCGCGGGCGGCCCGTGGCGGCGATCTGCCACGCGCCGTGGACGCTCGTCGAGGCGGACGTCGTACGGGGCCGTGAGCTGACCTCCTGGCCGAGCCTGCGGACCGACATCCGCAACGCGGGCGGTACGTGGGTGGACGAGCAGGTGGTGGTCTGCGAGCGGGGCTCCGGCACGCTGGTCACCAGCCGCAAGCCGGACGACTTGAAGGCGTTCTGCGCGGCGTTCCTCGACGTCTTCGCCAAGGAGACCGCCTGACAGCCGCCGCGGGCGCGAGACCACGCGCGCACCGCGAGAGCGACGCCGCCGGACTCACGGTCCGGCGGCGTCCTCGTGTACGAGCGCCCTCGTTCCCGCGCGAGCCGACGCCGACGCCCACGCCGCCCTGTCCCCGACCGGCGCGGCCCCGCCTAGCCCGACGCCCCGCTGTCGCCCGGCCCCCACTTGCCGACCGGCGTGCCCTCGTCCCGGGTCGCGGCGCCCGCCCCGTCGTCGCCGCCCGCGCGTTCCCGGGCGCCGTCACGGGTGCGGCCCGCGGCGACGAAGCGGCGCGGGTTGCGGCGCAGGTACTCGCCCTCCAGCTGGGCCATGCGGTCGTTGTGCGCCCGCAGCGCGTCGTTGGAGCCGTAGAGCAGCGTGTCGTGGCGCGTGCGGTGGATCGTCTCCAGCTCCTTCATGAGCTGCTGGTCGTCCAGCCGGCCCGGGTCGACTCCGGTCATCGTGGTATCCCGCTCGTCGTGTCCGTTCATGCGGTTCGGGTACCCGCCCGGTGTTGAGCACTATCCCCGACGGCATCCGGGAGGGAGCCATGGACCTCGCGTTCCTGCATCCACTTTACGAACATCCGGGGCCGTGGGCCTCCGTGTACGTCGATCTGTCGGTACACGCGGAGGACACCGCCCGCCAGCGGCATCTCACCGCCGAGGCGATGGCCCGGGACCTGCGGGACCAGGGCGCCGACGAGGCCACCTGCGACGCCGTACGGGAGGCGATCGAGGAACTGCGGCACTCCTCCGAGCCGTACGGGCGGGCCCTGTTCGCCCGCGCCGGTGAGATCGTCCTCGACCCGTCCCTGGCCAGGGCCCCGCAGGGCGGCAGCTGGGCCGCCTGGGCGCCGCTGCCGCGCACCTCGCCGCTGCTCGACCTGGAGGGCGAGGACGCGGTGTGCGTCGTGGCCTACATCGACCGCAAGGGCGCCGACTTCGAGCTGCGCTCCGCGGTGACCCGCGAGGATGCGGGATCGGTGGCCGGCCGGCAGTGGCCGGTGCACCGCACCAGCTCATCGGACTGGTCGGAGCGCCACTTCCAGCTGCGGGTGGAGAACACCTGGGAGCACAACGCGGCGGAGATCGCGGACGCGCTCGCCGTCTGCGAGGAGGAGACCCGGGCGGACCTGCTCATCCTCGTCGGCGAGGAGCGGGAGCGGCACGCGGTGCGCGACCGGCTGCCGCAGCGACTGCACGACCGGGTGGTCGAGGCCTCGCACGGGGCGGGCAGCCGGCTGCTGGACGCCGAGGTGGAGAAGGTCCGGGCCGAGCACGAGCGCGCCCGCGCCGACGCCGAGCTGGAGCGGTTCCTGGCGGGCCGCGCACCGGACTCCGAGGGCCGGGTGATCGCCGCCGAGGGCGTTCCGGCGCTGGTCGAGGCCGCGCGCGAGCACCGTATCGACGAGCTGCTGATCCGCCCGGACGGCCCCGACAACCACCGCGAGGTGTGGATCGGCGCGGACCCGGACCAGCTGGCGGTGCGCCGTACGGACCTGAAGGTCCTCGGCGAGCAGAACTCCTGGCCCGCCCGTGCCGACGACGCCCTGATCCGCTCGGCGGTCGCGACCGCCGCCCCGGCCGTCTCGGTGGCCACGGCCTCCGGGGCGCAGCGGGAGGACGTTCCGGTGGGCGGCCTCGGCGCCCTGCTGCGCTGGAGCTGACCCGGCCGCCCGGCGCCCGGAGCGGCCCGCCGACTACCGGGCCCGCTCCACCCGCCGTTCGTCCCACACCGGTTCCGGTGTCTCGCGCACGCGGCCGTCGCTGCCGAAGACCAGGAAGCGGTCGAAGGAGCGGGCGAACCAGCGGTCGTGGGTGACGGCGAGGACGGTGCCCTCGAAGGACTCCAGGCCTTCCTGCAGGGCCTCGGCGGATTCCAGGTCGAGGTTGTCGGTGGGCTCGTCCAGGAGCAGCGCGGTGGCGCCGGCCAGCTCCAGCAGGAGGATCTGGAAGCGGGCCTGCTGGCCGCCGGAGAGCCGGTCGAACGTCTGCTCGGCCTGGGCCGTGAGTTCGTAGCGGCGCAGCCGGGACATGGCCGCGCCCCGGTCCTGGGCGTGTTCGCGCCAGAGGATGTCGAGCAGGGTGCGGCCCAGCAGCTCCGGGCGGGCGTGGGTCTGCGCGAAGTGGCCCGGCACGACCCGCGCGCCCAGCTTCCACTCCCCCGTGTGCGCCACGTCCTCGCCGGCCAGCAGCCGCAGGAAGTGGGACTTGCCGGAGCCGTTGGAGCCGAGGACGGCGACCCGCTCGCCGTAGAAGACCTCCAGGTCGAAGGGTTTCATCAGGCCGGTCAGTTCCAGGCCCCGGCAGGTGACGGCCCGTACGCCGGTGCGGCCGCCCTTGAGGCGCATGCGGATGTCCTGCTCGCGCGGCGGCTCCGGCGGCGGCCCGGCCTCCTCGAACTTGCGCAGCCGGGTCTGGGCGGCGGCGTACCGGGAGGCCATCTCGTGGCTGACGGACGCGGCCTGCCGCAGGTTGACCACCAGCTTCTTCAGCTGGGCGTGCTTCTCGTCCCAGCGGCGGCGCAGTTCCTCGAAGCGGGCGAAGCGCTCCCGGCGGGCCTCGTGGTAGGTGGCGAAGCCGCCGCCGTGCACCCAGGCGTCGGCGCCGGCCGGTCCCGGCTCCACGGAGATGATCCGCTCGGCGGCGCGGGCGAGGAGTTCGCGGTCGTGAGAGACGAACAGGACCGTCTTGCGGGTCTCCTTCAGCCGCTCCTCCAGCCACCGCTTGCCCGGCACGTCGAGGTAGTTGTCGGGCTCGTCGAGGAGCAGCACCTCGTCGGTGCCGCGCAGCAGCGCCTCCAGCACGAGCCGTTTCTGCTCGCCGCCGGAGAGGGTGCGCACCTGGCGCCACTGCGCCTTCTCGTACGGCACGCCGAGCGCGGCCGTGGTGCACATGTCCCACAGCGTCTCGGCCTCGTAGCCGCGTGCCTCGGCCCAGTCGGCGAGGGCTTGGGCGTAGTCCAGCTGGGCGGCCTCGTCGTCGACGGTCATGAGGGCGTGCTCGGCCTTGTCGACGGCCCGCGCGGCCTCGCGGATACGCGGCGGCGCGACGGACACCAGCAGGTCGCGCACGGTCGTCTCGTCCCGTACGGAGCCCACGAACTGCCGCATCACCCCGAGACCGCCGCTGACGGTGACCGTGCCGCCGTGCGGGGTCAGCTCGCCGGAGATCAGCCGCAGCAGCGTGGTCTTGCCGGCCCCGTTGGGCCCGACGAGCGCGGCGACCGTGCCCTCGCCCACCCGGAAGGACACGTCGCCGAGCAGCGTCCTCCCGTCGGGGAGGTGGTATTCGAGGTGCGCGGCTTCCAGATGTCCCATGGGGCCGCATTCTCCGGGTGGGGCCGGACGGGCGGCAAACGCTTTATCCGGTCACCCGGCTGCGGGCCGCGCGTCGGCGGGCCGGCCGGCGGGGCCGCCCTCGCCCGGGCCGCGACCGTGGCGCCCGCCCAAGTCAGGGCCGTCCAGCCGGTCGCGGGCGCCCCCTCGAGGACGACGACGCCGGTGTTGTCGAGGAGGTGGGCGGCGGCGAAGGGCACGTCGACGTTGCGGGCGCGGGCCGCGGTCCACCTCCGGATGGCGGCGTCGTGCTGAACAGGGCGGCCGGGCCGGCGCCGGTGCGGGCCGCCTCCTCGGCCACCGCGTCGCAGCGGGCCGGCGCCTCCGCGCCGCTCTCCCCGCCCGGCATCCGCAGCCCGGCGGCCCAGGCGAACACGGTCCGCATGTACCGAAGGCCCCGCTCGGAGTCGCCGGGCAGCAGCTCCGGACCGCCCGCGGACAGCTCCCGGATGCCGTCCGTACGCGCACCTGCAGGCCGCGGGCGGCGGCCAGGGGCGCGGCGGTGAGCTGGGTGCGGGCCATCGTGGAGGCGCAGCCGGCGCCGATGTCCTCGCCGGCGAGCGCTTCGGGGAGCGCGGCGGCCTGCCGCTCGCCCAGCGCGGTCAGGCCCGGACCTGGCACCGGGGTGTCGAGCAGGAAGTCCACGTGGGACGGGGGCTGACCGTGGCGGACGAGCAGCAGGCGCATGGCTGTCTCCGGGTGCCGGTCCCGCCGCCGGGACAGGGGACGGGCGGTTCCGGGTACCCGCTGCTGTATGAGCCCAGACGTCGACCTGACCGCCCCGCGCGCGGGGCGCCATCCGCTGCGCAGCCGCCTGCTCGCCCTCGACTCGCGCTTGTTCGAGTTCGCCGCCGCACGGCACTGGCCGGCCGCCGAGCCCGTCCTGCCGCGCCTGAGCCGCAGCGCCAACCACGGGGTGCTGTGGTTCGCGGCGGCCGCGGCGATGGCGGCGAGCCGCACGCCACGGGGCCGCCGGGCCGCCGCGCGCGGACTGGCCTCGCTGACTCTCGCCTCGCTCACCATCAACACCGTCGGCAAGCGCTCGGTGCGCCGCCCCCGGCCGCTGCTCGACCCGGTGCCGGCGGTGCGGCAGCTGAAGCGCCAGCCGATCACCACGTCCTTCCCGTCCGGGCACGCGGCGTCGGCGGCGGCCTTCGCGGCGGGTGTGGCGATGGAGTCGCCCGCGTGGGGCGCGGCGGTGGCGCCGGTGGCGTTCTCGGTGGCCATGTCCCGCGTCTACACCGGCGTCCACTTCCCGAGCGACGTCGCCGCCGGTGCCGCCCTCGGGGTGGGCGCCGCGTTCGCCGTACGGGGCCTGGTGCCCACCCGGGACCAGCACGCGACGCCCGCGCGGCCGCGCGCCGAGCTGCCCGCGCTGCCCGAGGGCGAGGGACTGGTCATGGTCGTCAACACCGCGGCGGGCTCCGCCGACCGGGTGCGCGGCCTGCGGGAGGCGCTGCCCCGCGCGGAGATCGTGGAGTGCGCCCCCGAGGACGTGGCCGCGGAGCTGGGCAAGGCCGCCGCGCGGGCCCGGGTGCTCGGGGTGTGCGGCGGCGACGGCACGGTGAACGCCGCCGCCGACGCCGCGCTGCGGCACGGGCTGCCGCTCGCGGTGCTGCCGGGCGGCACCCTCAACCACTTCGCCCTCGATCTGGGCGTGGAGGACCCGCGGTCGTTCGTCCGGGCGGTCCAGCGGGGCGAGGGGGTGCGGGTCGACGTCGGCCGGTACGCGTGCGGGGAGCGCCGCGGCATCTTCCTCAACACCTGTTCGCTGGGCGTCTATCCGGAGCTGGTGCGCGAGCGGGACCGCTGGTCGCACCGGATCGGCGACTGGCCGGCCGGGGTGCTCGCGGCGGTGCGGGTGCTGCGCGCCGACCGGCATCCGCTGGAGGCCGGGGTGGGCGGCCGGCCGCGCCCGTTGTGGCTGCTGTTCGCGGGCAACGGCACCTACCACCGGATGGGCCTGGCTCCGGGCCGCCGCCGGGACCTGGCGGACGGGCTGCTGGACGTCCGCGTGGTGCACGGCGGCCGCCGGCCGGCGCTGCGGCTGCTCGCCGCCGCCTTCGCGGGCCCGCTGACCCGCTCGCCCGCCCACGCGGCGGTCCGGGTCGCCCGGCTGCGCCTGGCGGACGTGGCGCCGGGCACGCTGCTCGCGTACGACGGCGAGGTCACCGAGGTGGAGGGCGAGGTGACGCTGGAGAAGGATCCGGAGGCGCTGGCGGTGTACCGCCCGGTGACATGAGCCCCGCGACGCGCGAGTTGACGAGGCGTCAGGCCACTATGCGATACATACTGTCTCATCATTCGGCATCCGCTCTAGGGTGACGGTGGCGCCCGCGGGGTCCCCGGGCCTCGCGGGCGCCGTCATGCCGGAAGGCACGAGAACCGAGGAGCCAGGGGGCACAGCCATGCCGGAAGCGCAGGAGACCGCCGTCTACACGCACGGCCACCACGAGTCGGTGCTGCGGTCGCACACCTGGCGGACCGCCGCCAACTCCGCCGCCTATCTGCTCGGTGTCCTGGAGCCCGGCATGAGGGTCCTGGACGTCGGCTGCGGGCCCGGCACCATCACCGCCGACCTGGCGGAGCTGGTCCCCGACGGCCGGGTCACGGGGGTCGACCGGGCCGCGGAGGTGCTGGAGCAGGCGCGGGCGACGGCGGCGGAGCGGGGACTGCGCAACGTCGACTTCGCCGTGGCCGACGTGCACGCCCTGGACTACCCGGACGACACGTTCTGCGTGGTCCACGCCCACCAGGTGCTGCAGCACGTCGGCGACCCGGTCGGGGCGCTGCGCGAAATGCGGCGGGTGGTGCGGCCGGGCGGCTACATCGCGGTACGGGACTCCGACTACGCCGCGATGACCTGGTACCCCGCGTCGACGGGCATGGACGAGTGGCTGGCCCTGTACCGGCGGGTGGCCCGCGCCAACGGCGGCGAGCCGGACGCCGGGCGCCGGCTGAAGTCGTGGGCGCTGCGCGCGGGGCTGACCGGCATCACGGCGACCTCCTCCACCTGGACGTTCTCGACCGCGCGGGAGCGGGCCTGGTGGAGCGGGCTGTGGGCGGACCGCACCCTCGCCTCCGCGTACGCGCGCGTCGCCGTGGGCGGCGGCCACGCCACCGAGGAGGAGCTGCGGGCGGTGTCGGACGCCTGGCGGGAGTGGGGGCGGCACGAGGACGGCTGGTTCACCGTTCTGCACGGCGAGATCCTGTGCCGTAAGGAAGCCTGAAAGGGTCCGAAAAGGCTGAAGATGCTTGACGAGCCTGTCCGGCGCGTTCCGGGGAATACGTTCGGCAGGAGGTTCTCGATATGGTACCCATCCTGCTCGTACTGCTTTTGGCACTGCTTCTCTTCGGTGCCGGATTCGCCGTGGAACTGCTGTGGTGGATCGCCGTGGCCGTGCTCGTCGTGTGGCTGCTCGGATTCCTGCTGCGCGGCACGACGGCGGCCGGTTCCCGGGGACGGTGGTATCGATGGTGAGGAATGCCGGGACGTGATCGCCGGTCCCGGGGAAGCCCCGGGACGTGACGGTCAGTCCCGGGGCAGCAGCGGTCCCAGCGGCCCGAGGTCCAGATTCAGGTCCTCGGGCCGCAGTCCGTAGCGCTCGCGCAGCTCGGTCATCCGGTCGTCGAGCAGCATCAGTGTGAGCCCGATCCGCTCCTCCTGCTCCTCGGTCAGGTCACCGGCGTCGAACCGGCGCACCGCCTGCCGCTCCATGAGCTGCCGCAACAGCTCCACGACGGTGAGGACCAGCTTCACCAGGTCGCGCTCGACGGTGTCGGGCTCCAGCTCCAGCCGGTGGCGCCGGCCCGGCGGACGCGACGTGTCCTCCCCGCCCGCGGCCACCCCGGCCGCGGTCTCCCCGCCCATGGTTCCCCGGCTCACGGTCTTTCCGCTCACATACTCCCCGCTCACGGTCACGGATTCATCCCTCCCACGATTCCCACGGTGCGGGTACCTGCGCGTTCACCGAGCTGATCAGGGCGTTCAGATCGATGCGGACGAGATCGACGTCCGCGATCCGCAGGGTGATGTCACCGGTGATGACCACCCCGCCGGCCAGCAGCCGGTCGAGCAGGTCCACCAGGGCGATCTCACGGCGCTCGACGACGGTCACGGCAGGTCGCCCTCCCCGTTCTCCTCGTCGTCCTCCAGGTCGGCGGCCCTGACGAACGAATAGGCCGCCCACGGGCCGGTGAGTTCCACCCGCATTCCGGAAGGGTCGTCCTTCGTACGGTCCACCAGTTCCACGAATTCCTCGGAACGACTGCGCGGGACCAGATACGCGGCGTTCAGCACATTGCGCCCCGGAACTCCGGAGAGCGCCGCATTCTGCGGGGCGTGCAGAACGGAATCCTCGGCGTACTCGGAAAGCGTCTCGTGCAGCCGGGTGGCGAACGTCTCGGCCTGCTGCCATCGTTCCTCGCGCGTGCGGACGCGGGCGCTGCGCCGCCGCAGATAGTCCCGGCCCGAAGCGGCTTTCCCGGAATTCGGCTCCGGCTCCCCGGATTCGTCGGGCTCCGTTTCGGCGTAGACCTTCACGCCCCATTCCACCCGCCCCTCCAGCCGGTCCAGGGCCTGCCGGAAGAACTCCTCGCGGGTCTCGATCATCGTCCGGACCGCGCTGTCGTCGCGGAAGACGGTGGCCAGCCTGAGCGGGAGCGGGGTGGTGACCGTGGTGAGCGCGTCGATCACCTGCTGGTGGGCGCGGGCGGTCTCGGTGAGCCAGTCCAGGTCCTCCAGGTGGGCGCGCAGCGGCTCCTCGGCGAAGTGCCGCTCGGGCACGGTGCTGACGATGGCGACCAGGCCGTGGTGGTGCAGCAGCCGGGGCGGGGCGCCGCCGACGCCCGTCAGCTGGGACTGCAGCGGCGTGCCGAAGGGGCGGCAGACGGCGTAGACGTAGCGAAGTCCGGTGGTCATCACGATTCCTCCCGGGTACGGCCGGCCTCCAGGGCCGCCAGCCGCTCACGCAACTCGGCGTTCTCGCGGGCGAGCTCGTCGTGCCGGTCGTCGTCCCGGCGGGCGAGCTCGTCGCGACGGGCGCGGGAGGACAGGGCCGGATCGTTCTCCCACCAGTCGATGCCCATCTCCTTCGCCTTGTCGACCGAGGCGACGATGAGCCGCAGCTTGATGGTGAGCAGTTCGATGTCGAGCAGGTTGATCCGGATGTCGCCCGCGATGACGACGCCCTTGTCGAGGACGCGCTCCAGGATGTCGGCGAGGTTGGCGCCCCCGTCGCGGCCGTACGGCTCGGGAAGTCTGCTGGCGGTGGTCATCGGCGGCTCCCTGGGGTCGGCCTGGTGTTCTCGGGCAGGGCGTCCGGGCTGTCGTCCCCCTCGGGTACCCCGCGCAGCGTGACGTGCCGGGCGAAGTCCTCCAGGGCGCGCCGGGCCCGGCGGCGCGGCGCCCGCAGCAGAAGGCCGGCCCGCGCGGCCGGCCGTCGGGGGGTCGCGTACTCGGCGACCAGCAGCACCCGGGTCAGGCTGTCGCCGAGCGGGTGGAAGGACACCACGCCCCGCGGGTTCCGCCCGGTCCGCACCAGCCGTCTGCCGGTGGCCGGACGCGCGTGCGGGTGCCGCGCCCACGCCTCGTAGGCCTCGTCGGCGGACACACCGACGTCGATCTGCCCGACGACGGTCAGCGGCCGGGCCGTCCGGCGGCCCGGCCGGTTCGTCAGCCGGGCGGCGGCGATCTCCAGCGCGGCCCGCGCCGGGCTCTTGCCCTGGGCGAGCTTGCGGCCCGTGTCCCGGGCCAGCCGGGCGAAGCCGGGGTCGCGGCCCTCGGCGATGCCGGTGAGCCGGACCGTGGCCGTGCCGAGCCCGCGGCCGGCCTCGGCGAGCAGCCGCCGGACGTGGGCGGCCAGATACTGCCCGGCCTCCGCCCTCAGCCGCGCGGCCGCGTCGCTGCGGGCCACCTCCCCGAGCAGGCCACGACGGCCGGACACGACCGGCGTGTGCACCCCGGTCATCGGTCCTCCCCTCCTTCCACGCCACGCGCGGACGCCTTGCCGGCACGCGCGGACGCCTTCGCGGCACGCGCGGTGCCCTTGCCGGCACTCGCCGTGCCCTTCCCGGCACCAGTGGTGCTCTTCCTGGCGCCCGTCGTGCTCTTGGCGCCACGCGCCGTACCGTTCGCGGCACGCGACGTCCTCTTCGCGGCACTCCCCGTGCCCCTGGCGGCGCTCGCGGTTCCCTCGGCGGCCTTGCCGGCCGCCTTCGGGGCACGCGCGGCGCCCTCCGTGGCCGGTGCGGCCGCCTTCCCGGACGCCGTCCGGCGGGCGGCGGTCCGTTCCGCCGACTTCGTCGTCGGCGTCTTCCTGCCCGGCGCCTTCCCTGCCGAGGGCTGCCTACTCCCCGACTCGGCGGCAGAAGCCCTCCTCGCCTTCCTGGCAGTGGTCTTCTCGGCCGTCCGCACGGCCCTCTTCCCCGTGCTCGCGGCCCGCGTCCCGCTCTTCGGGGCCTTCCGCGCGACGACGCCGCTGCCCTCGGAGTCGGCGTCGTCGGCATCGTCGGGGGCGCCGGCGTCGGCGGCGTCTCCCTCCAGGGGTTCCGCCTCGGCGTCACCCTCCGGGGGGTCCGCGTCACCGTCCCCCGGCACTGCGTCGCCCGGCTCGTCCGCAGCCGGCTCATCCTCCGCCGGCCCGTCCTCCGCCGCCTCGCCAACCGCCGGCTCGCCGTCCTCCGCCGCAGCGGGCTCGCGCGGCTCGCCGAACAGTTCGATCGCGGCCTGCATCGCCTCGGGGTCCGAAGCCAGCGCCTCGGCCACCTCGTCCAGCACGTCGGGGTCGTCGCCGAGCAGGTCGACCACGCCCTTGGCCACCTCGGGATGTTCGGCCAGCAGCCGGACCACGTCCTCCTGCGCCTGGTCGTCCTCGTCCGGCCACCCGGGCTCCGCGTCGCCCGCCGCCCCGGCGCCCCCGCCGGGCCCGGCGCCGAGCGACGCGTGGATCTCCCGCGTACGCTCGTGCAGCCGGTCGGCGAGGGCGTCGAGGCGGCGTTCGGCCCAGCGGGCCAGGGTGTCCGCGGCCGCGGCCGGCACGCCCCGCAGATCCCCGCGGAGCTGTTCCTCGATCTCCCGGACCCGCGGGTGCTCCCGGAGCCGCCGGGACAGCGCGCGCAGCCGCCGGCGGACCAGGAAGAGCACGGCCAGGACCACCAGCCGCCGTGTCACGGCGAATGCTCCAGCCGGTCGAGGAGCTCGTCCTCGCGGCGGTCGAACTCCTCCTCGGTGATTTCCCCGGCGTTCAGCTGCTCCTCGAGACGGGCGAGTTCGGCCCGGACGGTGGCGGGGTCGTAGTAGATGCGCTCCGCCTCCTGCAGGACCTGTCTGATGGCCCAGGCGCTGCCGCGCACCGGAGCGAGCGGCAGCATGAGCACTTCTCCGATCAGTCCCACGGGGTCACTCCTCAGCGCTCCCCGCGCCCGCGGCGGCCGTGCCCGCGGCGGCCGTGCCCGCGTGCTCGGCGGGGCCGGGGTCGACGAAGCTGTACGGCGGGAGCGGGCCGTTCACGCGCAGCTCCACGTGGGGCAGGCTCTTGCGGGCCTGGTCGACGGCCGTGAGGAAGGGGCCGGGCGCGTCCCGGTCCACCAGGAACGAGATGTTGACCAGCCAGCCGGTGGACTCGGGCCCGACGCTGATCGTGTCGGCGGCCTGCTCCAGCAGCCGCTGCACCGCGGCGCCGTCCTCGGCCTCCTTGGCCTTCACCGCGGCCGCGACCATCTCGCCGAGCCGCAGCTTCTGCTCGTAACTGCCACCGCCCGCCTGCCGGTTGGCCTCGGCGAGGGAGCGGATCTCGGGGTCCTCGGCCATCACGTGGTGCAGTACGGCCTCTTCGATGTGCGTGGCCTTGATGTTGTACTCGACCTTGCCCTCGAGGGCCCGCAGCCGCTCCTGGTAGTGCTCGGCGCGTTCGGCGAGGACGCTGGTGACCGAGGCGTCGTCGTCGGCCAGGCTGCCGAACCGCATGGGCAGCACACAGCCGGCGGCGCCGGCCTCGGAGAGCACGTTCTGGTGGGCGACCAGGTCGCGCCGCTTGGGGCGCAGCCCCTCGGGCGCGTCGCTGACGATGGCCGCCAGCTCGCCCTCCCTCAGGATCCGCACGGGACGGGCCGGGTCTCCGACGCCGTCCATGCCGTCCGGCAGGCCCGGGTGGGAGCGGGCGGCGATGCCGTAGACGTAGGTGCTCACTCCTGCTCCTCCTTCCGGCGGGACGTGGAACCGCGGCGGCTGCTCTTGGTCTCGGGTTCGGCGTTGTTCTCGTCACGCGCCTGCTTGAAGGCGTCCGAGATGGTCTGCGCGGCGCCGGACAGGGCGCCCTTGGACTTGCCGCGCGCCCCGGACTCGGTGATCTGGCCGACGACGTCGGGCAGGCCCGGGCTCTTGCGCGGCCCGGACTCCAGGTCGAGGCGGTTACAGGCCTCGGCGAAGCGCAGGTAGGTGTCGACGCTGGCCACGACGACACGTACGTCGATCTTCAGAATCTCGATGCCGACCAGGGAGACCCGCACGAAGGCGTCGATGACGAGCCCTCGGTCGAGGACGAGCTCCAGGACGTCGTAGAGGCCGCTGGAGCCGCCTCCCGATCCGGTCTGCTGTGCCGGGACAACGGTCATGCCGACCGATCCCTCCTTCTCTGCTCGTGTGTGGGTGCGGGCGGGTGGAACGGCCTAGCGGCCGCCGGACCGTGCGTCGGCCCGCCCGCGTTCGTAGCGGCGGATGCGCCGGTAGCCCGTGAGCTGGCCCTGCGGGTCGAGTTCGACCTGATAGCTCGCCATCAGGCTCATCGTGTCGGGCACGCGCTCGAGTTCGAGCACCTCCACCTCAAGGGACCAGCCGTCCTCCGTCTGTTCGAAGGACGACACGGACTCGGGGGTCA